>JBIOXX010000504.1:0-2036 GCA_044869875.1 bacterium
TGCTGCCGACCTTCGAGGCCGTCACCCGCCGAAGCTCGCGGTTGGACGGGCGGCTTCGCTCGCATCCTTTCCTCGAGTCGATGCTCGATTTCAGCCCCCATCCAACGATCGCTCTCGATGCAAGCGGTGCCCTGCTTTGGATCTCGGAGCGAGCCGAAGTTTTATTGGGCTTGAGTGGAAAGACGGCCCTGCCCGAAGCGTTGCGCAAAGCCGCTCGGCGCTTGGGCGACCTTAGCCAAAAGAAGCTCGGCCCGACGACCGAGTCTCTCTCGTTGGTCACCGTTCCGCGTTGGGACGCTCTTCCGATCCGCGCCGAGCTCCGCTTGGCTCGCCTGCGAAGCGGAGCCCACTTCGTGGTCGCCGAATTGGAGGATCCTGAAATCTCGCCGCGGCTCGCCGAAACCGCGGCTCGCTATCGACTGACCGCGGCCGAGACCCAAGTGCTCAAGCTGATTTCTATCGGTCTCACCGACAAGCAAATCGGCCGCCGGCTTTTCGTCGCCACGACCACCGTCCATTCCCATGTGACTCACCTGCTGGCCAAGCTCGGCCTGAGCTCGCGCTTCCAGGCCGCTTTGCTGGCCAACGGCTTGAAGCCTCCGAGCCGATTCGAAGAGGAATAGAAAAAGATCTATTGCCTCGATCCCCCCGAGGGCCTAATCGCTAACGCGATGGATTGGACCCTCAAGCGGCTCCTCGATTGGGCCACCGAGTATTTCCAAAAACGGGGCATCGATTCGCCGCGGCTCAACGCCGAGCTCCTGCTCGGCCGGGCCTTGGGCCTCGAACGGGTCGGGCTCTACGTCCAATTCGACCGGCCGATGAACGAGGCCGAGCTGGCCGCTTTCAAGAGCCTGGTTCAGCGACGGGCAGGGCGGGAGCCGCTGGCTTACATCCTGGAGGAGCGGGAATTTTATTCGCTCAAATTCAAGGTCAGTCCGGCGGTCCTGATCCCGCGGCCCGAGACCGAGGAGTTGGTCGAGCGAAGCTTGAATTTTCTCAAAGAGCTCGGCGCCGAAGCAGCGACGCTGCTCGACATCGCCACCGGTTCGGGCTGCATCCCCATCGCCCTGCTAAAAAACCATCCCGGCTTAAGCGCGGTGGCCTTCGACGTCAGTGAAGAAGCACTGGCCTTGGCCGGCGCCAACGCCGCCGCGTTGGAAGTCGGGGAACGACTTTCGCTCCAGCTTCAGGATTTCCACCTCGAATGGCCGGCTTGGGCCGCGGGGCCCTTCGATCTCATCACCGCCAATCCGCCCTA
Source organism: bacterium (assembly GCA_044869875.1). Lineage (GTDB taxonomy): Bacteria > UBA10199 > UBA10199 > DSSB01 > DSSB01 > DATEDP01. Next base: position 1,262 of record JBIOXX010000504.1, read on the forward strand.
CGTCGCCGAATCCGAATGGCAGGGCCTGGAGCCCGAGGTCCGCGAGGCCGAGCCCAAAGCCGCATTGGTCCCGGGGTCCAGCGGTCTCGAAGCCTTTGAGGTCCTACTTCCGCAAATCGCCCGGCGGCTGAAAAGCCCCGGCCTCGCCCTTTTTGAGATCGGCGCCGGCCAGGGCCCGGCCCTGCTGGCTTTGGCCGCCCGGTTCTGCCCGGAGCTGAAAGTCGAAATTCGGCCCGATTTGGCCGGCCGCGACCGCTTCTTAAGCTTGCAAAGGGATTTGCCCAATCAGTCTTCTTGAGCTAGGGGGATCGGGGCTATTTAAGAACGGGTTCCGCATGGATATTGCCGCTATTTACGATCAGCTCGTCGCCGACCACTTCGACGAGGACCTTTTTCAAATCTACGGTGACGCTCGGGGCGAGGCTTGGGAGCAGATCCGAGCCCAGGACCGCCGCGGCGGCTTGGAGATCCTCGACCTCGGCATGGGCACCGGCGAATGGCTGCTCAAGCTGCAGTCGCTATTCCCCGACGCCAACTGCCACGGCGTCGAGCTCTCCCAAAAGATGATGGAAGTGGCCCGGAAGAAATTTGCCGTCACCGGCCACCGGGTCAACCTCATCCACGAGGATGCCAACCATTTCGGCCGCCACATCGCCGCCGCCACCATGGACCTCATCACCATCCACTTCGTCCTCAACTACGTCGACCGGCCGACCGTCTTCGCCGAGGCCCAGCGCTGTCTCAAGCCCGGCGGCCTCTTCTCGGTGGCGAGCAG
>JBIOXX010000505.1:0-10281 GCA_044869875.1 bacterium
GTCTCGCCGGAGAAGCCGACGATGACGTCGGTGCTCACCGCCAAATCGGGCCGAGCCGCCCGGAGCTTGGCCAAGCGCTCGACGTAGAATTCCCGGGTGTAACCGCGATACATCCGCTCCAACACCGAATCCGATCCCGACTGGATCGGAAGATGGAAATGGGAAGCCAGCTTGGGATTGACCCGGAACTCCTCGATCAGCTCGTCGGAAAGGTCCTTGGGATGGGAGGTCGTGAAACGGATCCGCTCAATCGCGGTGCGCTCGGCCACGGCCCGGAGCAGTTGGGCGAAGGAGATCGCGTTGGGGTCCTTGGCATGGCGGCCGGCGCCGTAGGAATTGACGTTCTGGCCGAGCAAGGTCACCTCCCGGGTGCCGCGCTCAGCCAGCTCGGCGACTTCGCGGATGATTTCCTCGGAATCGCGGCAGACCTCGCGGCCCCGGACGAAGGGCACGATGCAGAAAGAGCAAAAATTGTCGCAGCCCTTCATGATCGTCACGAAAGCCTTCATCGCCCCCTCTTCCTCCTCGGGCAGGAGATTCAGGAACTGGTAATCTTCGCGGCGCTCCAGCTTGACCGCCGCCAAATGGCGGCCGCCTTCGCGACGGACCCGCTCGACCAGCTCCGGAATCCGGGCGGTGTGATCGGGTCCGACCACCAGGTCGAGATAGGGAAAACGCTTTTGGAGATGCATGCCTTCGGCTTGGGCCTGGCAGCCGGTGACCGCCAGAATGGTTTCAGGATGTTTCAGCTTAAGGGCGCGAAAACGGCCGACGTCGCTGTAAACTTTGTGGCTGGCTTTTTCGCGGATACTGCAGGTGTTGATGAGGACGACCGAGGCGGCCTCGGGATCGGCGACCGGGCTGTAACCCTGCTTCGCGAGGAGGCGGCTCATCTGGCTGCCGTCGAGCTCGTTCATTTGGCAACCGTAGGTCTTGATGTAGAAGGTCTTTTCCATTCGGACGATCCGATGGAAAGATCTAGCGGCTTGGGGGAAGGCTGTCAATCAGCGGTGTCATCCTTCGCTTCGCTCAGGATGACGTTCCTGCTACCGTCAATCCACTTAACCGCGCGCTGCGAGCCAAGCCCGCCGGGATCACCGGGTTAGCGGCCGGAGCGCCACCGGGCGTCGCAGCCAACTGAGCCTCGGCTTGACGTCGAATCTCAGGATCAAGGATGGCACCGCTGGCGTCGGCCAGACCGATGCGCTGAGCCACCGCCAGATAAGGCGAGGCCGTGGTCGGATCGCGACGCTGGGCCTCGAGGATCCGGTAAGCCAAGCCAAGCCGGCGATTGCGCAACAAGGCGGCCTCGTCGACCTCGCTGCTCTGGAAAACCCGTGCTAGCAAGGCTCTCTCCCGCCCCGACCTCACCCCGCCATGCTCGTCGAAGATCCGGCCGAGCTCGGCGTTCTCCGGCAGGTGCATTTGGTTGAGCGAAGCCAAATCGCGGCGGACGGTATGGAGGCGAATCTCGCTCAACACCTGCTCGACCTCGGTCCGGGTCAAGCTCCAACCGCGGAATTGATTTTGGATGTAGGCAATCGGATCTTCGGCCGGGCGGCCGCCCTCGCCGGCGAGCCGGCGGCGGACCGCCGGATCGGCCAATTGTTCGGCGATCATCTGAACCGGCAATTCCCGGCCATCGACTCGGCGAACGTCGGAAAGCCGGCTTTCGCCACTGAGCGAGCTCCAGTCGACCCCAGTGTAGAACTCCGGCCGCAGTTCCTCGCCCATGCCACCGAAGAGCAAGGAGTGGCGAAGGGTCTCGTCGGTCGCTTGGGAGGTATGTTCCGAGAAGGCTCGAATCTCGCCCTCGGCTTGTAGGCGGTGGGCATTGGGCGTCAATCCGCCGCTGGTCAGCTCGACCGAATCCCACCACGAGGCGATCTGGGGCGCGATCATCTCGAAAACGCCGTCGATCGGGCGACGGAGGAAGCTTTCATCGGCGTCGTGGAGCTGGTTGGCGCGTTGATAGATCATGTTCATCCGCGCCGATCCCTCGCCGCCGTAATAGAGGCGGTTGGCTCCGGCGAAGGCCATGTCGGCGATGAAGCCGGCGGCGAAGGCCCGAGTGGCGAAACGCATGCTGCGGCCGCCGAACAGGGCCGGACCGCGATTGCCGACGGCGATGCGATAGATGTCGGGTAAAAAGAAGGATCCCATCCGGACGACGTGGCGGGCGGTCGAGCCTTCTTCAAAGACCCGACCGATGGTGCGGTCGACGAGGGCCGAGGACATCAGTCCCGGTCCCATCCCCCAGGCCGCGCGGAAGGGCATCGCCGCCAAGCCGCGAGCGCCATTGAAGGCCATCCGCGGCAGGCTGCCTTCGAGGGCCAAGCTTCGGCCGAGCGAGGCGGACAAAGCCCGCCCCAGCCCCGGCCGAGCCTCGAAACCGTATTGCAAAGCCAAACCGCCGCCCGACTGCACGGTGCGGGTGGTGACGTAGTTGAACGAGGTTCCGAGGGAACGGTTAATTAAAACTTCACTGACCGCCGAGGTTCCCTGATTGACGAGGTGGCTGACGCCGGTCACGAACATGAAGCGCTCGTGGGGCCGGGTGCGCTGATCGAGGCCGATCTCGGTGGCGAGGTGTTCGGCGCCGAGCATGCCGACCAGTCCGACGGCCAAGCCAGGTCCGCCCTCGATGAAGCGGTTGCGGAAATTGTCGGCGTAGCGATTGGAATTGCTCCGCAAGTGGGCCTGGCCTTCGCTGCTCTGAGTCCAGGCCAAGAGTCGGTCGAAGCTCATCCGCTCGCTCGAGATGCCCTGCAAGGTCCCACCGTTGCTGGCCATGCTGGCGGCGGCGATGAGATGGGGAATCCGCGAAGGCATAATGCGGAGACGGCGAGCCAATAGGTCCACGTCCTGCTGGAAATAGACCGGCGAATCGACCCGCAGAACCCGCTCCCGGGAATCGTAAGTGATGGGCGCGCGATCGTTGGAATGAGGGAAACGCGAGGCGACTAGGCCGCGGTTGCGGTATTCGGGCGGGCTTTCGCCGACCCGGCGGACGTAGATTTCATCGGCGGTGGCCTGGGCCTGGTCGAAGAAGCCGCGGAGGAAGAATCGTCCATCCTTGACTAAACCGCCGTTCCAGGGCTGGGCAAAGCGGTTCCCCGCCACCGTCTCCCGGGCATTGTGCAGCGTCTCGACCAAGGTTGGGTAAAGGCGCTGGAATTCGGTCGGGGAAAGAAAGCTCTGGTAACGGCGCAAGACGTCGACCGCCTTGAAGCCGTGGAGCTGCCGACGCAAGGGAGTGTCGAGGTTCTCGGCGGTGCTCTGGCGGAAATAAGTGCGGACTTGCTCGACTTCGGGACCAAACTCGCCGAAGCGGCGCTGAGCCCGTTGAATCAACGTTTCCTCGATCCGGGAATAATCCCATTCCAAAACCAGGCCGCGGTAACGTTCGGGATCGACGTTGAGCTCGCGGCGGACGAAATTCTGAATCTTCGGTGGCACTCGATCGACGGTTTCGTAGGGTTGAGTCGCCTCGAATTGCCGGAAAAATCCTTGTTGGAGATCGGTGGCGTGATTGACCCGGTTGTCATAGGCCGCAAAAGCGCGACGGTACCGTTCGATTTCCGCCGGCGGAACCGTGCGGTTCAGCCATTCCTGATTGAGGCTGCCGTTCTCGTGGAAAGGCAGGGCGTCGGGATCGAAGCCCATTCGCCGCAGCGTCTCGTCGGTGATGCCAAGCTTCTCCTCGCTGGGGCGCTCGGCTTCGCGCTGCAAGAGCGTCTCGCGAACCCGGATATAAAGCGCATTGATCCGCGCGGGCGTACCCTGCAAGGCCGGCAGCTCACCGGCCCGTGGTTGCAGAGCTTCCTGGGCGAAGCGGCTAAGCTCTTCCCAATGAGGGTGGTTGTGCTGAAAAGAAAGCGCCTCGGCCACGACAAGGTCCCGAATTCCGTCGACGTCAACCAGCCCGCCCATGTCGAGGTGGTTGGGGCGAAAATCGGCGGCCCAGCGGAGCCGCGTGTCCATCGCCTGCTCGGCCAAGTCGACGCTGGCGGCGACCCAGGGAGGTTTGGCTCCATTGGCCCGCAGGAGCAGGTTCTCGGCGCTATTCGCCATCGCATCGAGCAGCATGTGAGGCACGTTGAGGATGTTGGGGTGATAAGGCTCGCTCAGGAGGTAGCGAAGGAAAATGGCGGCCTTCTGTCCGGGTCCGGTTCGCACCGATTTCCGGTTGTCGAACATCTCTTGGAAAAGTCCCGGCGGGAGGATTCGCAAGGCCTGAACGTTGCCCTCCTTCAAGGGATAGCCCACGCCATCCATGTTGCCCTGGTAATGGGCGTTCATTCCCATGAAGTCGAGGACCATGTCGCGACCATTGGCCCCGAAGATGTAATCCATCGAGTGGCGCCAGGGATGATAGGCAATATTGTGGATGTCGACGCGGGGAGTATCGCCGTAGCTCAAAACCGCAATCTCGCCGTGGTTGGGCAGCGCGTCCAGACCGGCCTGAATATTCCGGGCGAAGCTTCCACCCTCCAAAGTGGTGTCGACGAAGATGAAGCGCTTATCACGGGCCGCGATCTCCTCTTGGAAATGATTCTGGAAGGCGTTCAAGACAACACCGACGTCGGGCGTCCCGACTACCACGACGTTGTTGACCGCCGGCGAACGCAAGGCGTCCATGAAGCGGTAAGCGATGACCGGAACTCCGCGCACCGGCATGGTGAACTTGGAAGGATTGTTGCCCCGGATCAGAATGTTAGGTTGGACACCCTTCCCAATTTCGGCTTCAGCATAATCGGCGATGTCCTGAAAAACCTCGGGCCGGCTCTCGTCGCCCGGACTGTAACCGGCCAAAATCACCATCTGCCGGATCGGATTGTCGGTGCGGCCGAGCCTTTGGTCGAGGTTCTCAAAGACCGAAGCGTGCTGCGAGTAAACCCGGGAGTGATCCCGGCCTTCGAGACCCAAGAAGCGACCGAACTTCCGGGCGCCGTAGGTCACCCAGCTGATGCGATGGGGACTGCGGCGGCTAGTGGAGTTGCTGGCGATATTGAGCTGGGTCTGACCCCAAAGCTGGCTGTTGATGCCCCAAAACGCGGAGCTTTGCCGGCGAGCAGCCGCTTCCCTATCCGCCGCCGTATTCTGCCAAACGAAACGCAGGCCGGCCAGGTTGTCGGCGCTGATTTGGTGGGGTCCCTCGAGACGCCGCTCGCCGTCGTAAATGGCGAAGAGGTTCGGATTCAAGGCCAAGTGATGGCTGAGACCCGGCGCGACGATCGACTCCACCGAAACCCCGTCGCGACGAAAGCGTCGAATTTGGTTGGGGCCCTTGAACCAATCGAAGATCCGGTACTTTTCGTAAGAGCGAAATTGATCCCGGAAGCGGCGCTGAATCAAGTCCTCGCCGGTGAAGGACTCCTGAGTGAGCATGTTGAGGCTGTTGCCGATGAGATCGGCCTGGGCCCGCAACAAGCGCCTTTCGAATTCATCCCGAGTGACTTGATCGGGCCTTGCAAGCTCGGGAAGGGGATTGGGATCCCCCTGTTCGGCCTGAGCCCGGTAATGAGGATTCCCCGGCTCATTCAAATGAATGTAGGTTCCTTCCGAGGGCAGCAGTGAAGCCCGCATGTCGAAGTAGAAAGTGCCCTCGCGCCACAGCGCCGTATCCAAAATCCCCATCTTGAAGGGAACCGGCCCCTGAGTCGTCTCGAGCGTCAGGTTGTAATAGACCATGCCGCGCCGGGCCAAGGTCAGGTTTCGATCCAAGGTCTCGGCGTTCCATCCCTGATAACTGGCCAAGCGTCGGAGAATCGTGTCGGCGTCGCCGACGATATTGAAATCAGGTTTTTGGTCGTGGTTCCAAAAACCCACCGGAGTGTTGGGCTGGAGAAAACCGGGAAAGGAGCCGAGCTGCTGGACGACTTGAGGTCCACGGCCGCCTTGAGAAAGATTTCGGGCGATGAAGTCATGGACGATGGCGTCGCGGACGTCGCCCAAGGTTCGAATGTCGCGCAAGCTCCGAATGGGATTGCTCGGCTCGGAACGGAGCCGCAAGGTTGGCGCAGCGCGAAAACGCCAAATCGGATCGCTGGTTCGGGATTCGCGCGCGCTATCGGGCGCAGCGACAGGACTGGAGTCGCCCGGCGCGTCGGTGGAAGACACGTCGGGCGGAGACGAAGGACGAATCGGCGGCGTCATGCGGAACCTTTACCTCGAAAAAAGATCAAACAACGCCCGGGGAGCAATCCGGATGCAGACACGAAAAGGATGGCTGATGTTTCGCTTATCGCTTTCGTGTTGCGGTAGTTGTCAGAATTTCACGGCGATGGGCTACCTTTTCTTGACGCAAAATGTAAAGGGCCCAATCGAATGAAAAACTAGCTCGCTGCGTCATAAATTTCTTTGTAAAAACTGCAACTTTCGCTGGATTTCGACGAAAAATTCGCTAGAGATGAATTACCTGGATTTTCGAGGAGAGGTAATCTGAAATGACACCACCGGGTAACGGTGATAGTCGGCCCCCGCGCCGATTAATCCTGGTGCAACCTGCCGACGGCAGTGCAGCCCGCGACGCCACGCCCTCCGAACCGTCGACGCCGTCCTCCTCACCCATTTCCGTCCGACCGACCTCCCCGACTCTGCCCCCTCGCTCCGCCGATTTGGCGGGCCTAAGCCGTCTCATCGCCGGCCAAACCGCAACGCTCACTGCTTACCAACAGATGCAGAGTTATATGGCCGAGCTGGCGAATCCGACCGCCAATCGCGGCTACGATTTCAGCTTAGACATCGGGGCCAACCGTTATCAGATCCAACAAGCCGCACCCAGTGAGCCGATCGAAGTGACCGTCACCCGGCCGGCTTCGGGATCGGGCGCTACGGCCGACGCGCCGGTCGTCATTCGCCTAACCTATCTTCCCGACGGCCGCTTCCAGAGCAGCCAAGGCCATACGCCCCACGCCGCGCCGCGTCGTGGCGCCGAGACCTTCTTCCATGACACGCTGACCGGCCGCCTCTCGAACCATGCCAGCCGAATGTTCCAAGGCGGCCAGCTTTTCACCAAGATCGAGAGCGCGCTTCAGGCGCTGGAAGGTCGTTTCGTTCCCGAGAGCCAATCGATCTGGCACGATCATTTGGTGACCCACGGCGGCAGGGTCTATTCCTTTCGCCGCATGAGCTTCCTCGGCATGACCGAGATCCAAAATCCCCAGCACAACCAAATCGCCATCTTCGAGGAAACCGGCTCCGAGCAAGTCCGGGTGGCGACGATCTCGGCCAACGGCGAGGTCGAATACACCCCCGGCCGCGGCGGCCGCGATCCGGCGAACCCCCATTTGCTCGAGCTTCTCAATCATATCGTTCCGCCCTTGGAAGACGCCAAGGTCGACCCCGTGGCCTACCAGGCCCGCCTGCGCCAAACGCTCCAAAGCCTGCCCAACTTCCGGGGAATCGAGCCCAGCGTTCGGTACTCGGTCGATATCCCGCGCGACTTCAGCATGGGGAACACACCCCGAGGGCACATTCAAGATTTCAACCGAGGCTGGCAGCTCTTCCGCAACCTTCGCTCGGCCCGAAGCTGGACCAATCCCATGAACCCGGCCGAAACCGCAGCTCTGCGCCCGCCTTGGCGTCTCAGCCGGGCGATGAGCTGGGAAATGGTTTGCTGGGGCCGGCAAACCGCAGCCTGGTTCTTGCTTTCAAGCTTTCGCAATCCCCGGCCGAGCACCGACCATCTTCGCCTCCAGCTCTTCGCCGAAGGCGGCGGACAGCTCAGCATTTATCGCAATCAAGAGCTCCACGACATCGTCACCGCCGGCCCCGAAGGCCCAGCTTGGTACGCCGACCAAGAAATTCGGCAGATGCGCCGCGAAGGAATCACCTTTCCCAATCGCTTCGAAGCCCTTCAGGCGGCCGTCGCTCGAAGAGCCCAAGGCAATGGTGCCTCGTCTTTTATCCTACGGATTCAGCAAGCTCCCGAATTAGATCTTAACCGCTTCCATTTCGATCCCAATGGCCGGCAGCTTCAAATCCGCAACGTCTCCGAAGCCTGGGCCCAGCTCCAACGCCAAATCCCCGAAGGCATCGAATACCGGGTCGATCCCCGCTTCGAGCAAACCATCGTCGGCACCCTCCTCGCCACTTCCGGCGAGCCTAATCGGATCGTCGTCGACTTCCCGCAAAGCCAGCCGGCGATGCAGCTCGACATCCGCGAGCAGCGGATCCAGATGGGGAACGGCGAGGTCCCTCGGGTCGAGATCTTCGCCAAGCGCGGCGAGAACACCTATGCCCGGGTTTTCGAGAACGGCATCTTCCGCGAAGACCTCGCTCGCGACGTCCACCAAACCAGCTTGCGCCAGGCCCAAGAAGGAACGATGCGTCGCGGCTTTTGGGCCCGCGGCGGCCAGGGCTTCTTACGGGCCTTCACTCACGTCCGCGGCAGCGGCTTCACTTACGGCGCTTCCCATTTCGCCTCCCTTCCCTTCGTCCTCGGCGCCGAGCGCCTGATGTTCACCCCGACCGAACGCCGCTTGATCGGAACTCCGGGACTTGAGGCGAATCTGAGCCCAAGCTACATCGCGCATAACGTGGTCGTTCCTTTCGGTTACATGGCGGTCGGATCGGGACTTGGCACCCTGGCGATCGACGGCCTCTACAATTCCCGCCGCGGCATTTGGACCGCCCTCTCCAACTATCGAGGAACCGAGGCCACCTTATCCCAAGCTTGGCGCGACGCCAGACCCAGCTTCTACAACGGCACGCCCTTCGTTCGGCCGGTTTCGCCCAGTCTCGTTTTCCGAGGTTTCCTCCAGCGGGCCACCCCGCTATTCGGCGCCCTCTTGGTCTTCGATGTCGGTCAGCATGGAAGCCTTTTGTCGGCGTCCAACTGGGGCGACTCTCTCACCTCGGCCCGATTCTGGCGTCAGGTTCGGAACGTCGGCGCCGTTTCGCTAGGCTCGGCAGTCCTGCTTCGCGGCATCCAGGCCTCGTCGACTCTCTCCGGGGCCATGGTCCGCGGCGGCCTTTTCGCCGACGCCACCACCGCGGCTGGAGCGCGCCTCGGTCTCTCGGCCAGCGGCGCCCGCTTCGGGCTGACCTTCCGCGGCGGCCTAGCCCTCGCCGTCCTGGAGATGACCGCTCTAGGAATCATGAGCGCCCGCGAGCGCCGCGAGCAGCTCCAAGAAGCCGGCCGGTCCCTACGGAGCGATCTCGGCCAAGCCATCGACCGGCGCAACGAGCTGATCAGCCGCCTCGAATCGGGCGAGGAAGTCGAACCGCGCCACCTCTTCTCGGCCGACGCTCACGTCCAAGAAGCTCAAGCCGCCTACCGCCGTTTCCTCGAGCTCACCGAGCGGACCGAAGGCACCGGAAATCCCCGCGAGCTCGGCATGGGCAACGACTTCGCCGCCGAGGAGCAACGCTATCGGACGCTGCAGGCGACGATGGCCAATGATCCGATCGGCTTGACGAATTTGGAATCGGAGCATCGCCGCCGGGTCAGCGAGCTGCGCGGCCGCTACCAGCACATGGAAGCCGAGCTCGACCAACTTTACGCCCGCTACGGCGCGGCCCGGACGGTGGGCGGCGACGCTGGCAACGAAAGCCTTCGCGATTTTCTGGCCCGCCAAGCTCAGGCCCTGCGGGCCAACCCCGAATTGGCCAACCAAGCCGCCGAAGCTTCGGCTCCGGCCGCAACAGTCCAACCCCCGGTCAGCGTCGACAGCGACGATGGCCGCCTGATCGTCGATCAGCTTCGCTGGAAGGCGGCTCAAGAACCCGGCTTCATCCTCTGGAGCCGCGAGCGCCGGGCCGATTACATCCTTCGCGAATTCCGCGGCTACAGCGTCACCGGCGAAGATGGAAGAGACCGGCCCTGGAATCAAGCCGAAGCCCTGGCCTTCCTCGACGCCGTCGACTCCGCCAATATCCGCAGGATTCACAACCTCGAAGCGCCGCTGACCTTGCCCACCGAAGGCCACGGCTTACGGACCGCCAACCTCCAAGAGCTGCTCAACTCCGAGCAAGCGATCCGGGCCCGCGAATCTTCCTCCCATAGCCAAGTCTCGACTCATACCGAGGCCTTGGCCGACAACGTCCAAGATCTCGACCGCCAAATGGCCGCCTACTTTCGATTGAGCAATGAGCGCAGCGCCGTGGCTCTCTCGAGCTTCTTGCCCAGCGAAACCGTCGCGATGGCTCATCACTGAGGGCGGGAAAAATAATCCACAATCGCATCGACCAAATCGGGAATGGTGTGGCGCTTCGGCATCGCCGCGACCTTCAGGCCCGCGGCTTTGGCGGCAGTGGCGGTGACCGGTCCGATGA
>JBIOXX010000506.1:0-11487 GCA_044869875.1 bacterium
GTTTTCCGTGAACACGGTGTCGGTGATGGTGACCGGATCGCTGCCGACGCAATGCAGGCCGGCGCCGCTGCCGTTCAGAGTGAGCTTATTGGCCTCGAAGCGCGAGCCGCTGATACTGAGCGAAGAGCCGTTTTCGAAAAAGAGGCCGGCGCCTCGCCCGTCCTCGGGAAGCTCGTTGTTGTCGAAAGTGCTGTTCTCAACGACTAAGCCGACGGAGCTGCCGAAGAAAACGCCGCCGCCGTCGGTATCGGACTCGACCTCGTTATGGTCGAAACGGCAATTCTGAATCAAGGTCTGGGCGTTGGAATACAAACCGCCGCCGTCGCCGCCGATATTGCTGGTGACCCGGCAATTAGAGAGGGTCAAGGTCTGGGTAGTCGAGGCCATCAAGATGCCGCCGCCGACCCCGCCATTGCTGTCGCCGTGCTGCACGGTCAGGCCATTGAGGGCGATGGTAAAGGCACCAAAGGACTCGATAATACGGCTGTTCAAACCGGGCTGAACGCCGTCGATAATCGTAGCATCAGGGCCTTGGCCTTGAATCGTCAAATCGTTGTTGATGTTGAGCGAGCCACCGGTTTCGCTCCCATTTTCCGCAATCGTGAGGGTGTAAGTGCCGGTGCCAAGCTGGATGTCATTAGTGCCACCGGCGGCGTTAGCCGCGATCACCGCTTCGCGCAGCGAGCAATCGACTCCTGAGTTGCAACCATCAGGTGCCGGATCATCGAAGCGAGTCACGACGAAGCTGGCGGCATGGGCGAAAGAGGCAAAAGACAAAGCTCCAAGAACGGCGCCGGTAAAAAAGACCCGGTTGAACCTTTTCATAGAATCCTCCTGGGTTGCGGAATTCCATTATCTTGAGGGCTTTCAAGGCCGAGATAAAGGATTAAATAGAGGTTGGAGCGAGAAGGCGGCCTTGCAGCCGGTCCCAAAATTGAACCCGCGCCCGAAGGGAGCTCTGGGCCGCTGATTCGGCCGCCCGCCAAGAGTCCGGATTCTCTCCGCAAAGCCGCTCGAGCAAGCGCCCAGCCATCGGGCCATGGACCTCGCCGTCGAGTTGAACGTGGCGTTTCAAGTAATAAAGGAAAGTCGACCATCGTTCCGGCGCGGCGTTCTCAAGTCCTTCGACCAGCCTCAGGAACATCGGCGGAACCAAGTCCTCGCGGCCATGGGCCAAGGAAGCGGCGATGGCCGGTAGGGATTCGGTGGCTAAGATCTCAAAGGTCGCGCCGACGAATTCCCGGGCTTCGGACGGGACCTCCGGAAAATCCAAGGCCCGCGCCACCGGCAAGCCTTGTTCGATCCGCTCCAAAAAATTTTCGATCGGGCCGGTTTCGGCGCCGGCTTCGCGCATCGCCTGAAGGTAGAGCTCGAAGTGGCTGGCATATCCGCCATCCACCGATTCATCGCTCTCTTCGGCCAAGACGATCTCGTTGATCAGCCGACGGCTCTCCGGATCGCCCACCGGCCGCCAAGGCAGGTCGACCGAGGTCAGTCGCCGCTGCAAGCCCTTGAGCAGGGACATGAAGTCCCAGACCGCGAAGACGTGCGACTCCATGAAGCGTTTTAGCCGCTCCTCGCCGTCGATCGAAGCGTAGATGGGATGTTCCAAAACACGAAGGCGGATCAAATCGATCATCCCCGGCCTTTACAACCGGGATGACGATTTGACCAGCCCCCGCATCGCCTTTGGAAAAATTAAATGCCGAAGGACTTTTGAACGTTTTTCAAGATCGAGCTGAGGTCGAGGCTGCCGAGCTGGAGACAACCGCCTTCGACGTCGAAATCGAAGGGATAGACCAAGTCGCATTCTTCGTCGACACATTCGCAACCGTCGAGCTCGCAAACGCCGTTACTGAAATTGACGTCGTCGCAGTCGAGATCGTCGGCGATGAAACCGCAATCTTCGGCGCTTCCGACCAGGAAGTTGTAATCGCAATCTCCGCAGGCGTTGAGCACAAAGACTGAAGAGAGGAGAACGGCAAGGATGGCATAAGTCGAGAGGTGTTTCTTCATGAATAGGCTCCTCGAGTTAGATGTGGGTGGCCGGCATCATCGCATCGTTCCGGGAGCATGACAAAGATTTTTTGGCGGACCGAAGCTCAAAAATCGGGATGGCGGATGAACTCGTGGACGCCCTTGGCGATGAACTGGACCGCGATGCAGATCAGGAAGAAGCCCATGATCCGGCTGAAGACGTTGATGCCGCCGACGCCGAGATACTTGGTCAGGCGCGAGGCTCCCTGAAGCACGGCGTAGGAAAAGAGCGCCACCGCCAGGATCCCCGAAAGCACGAAGAGATGGGACATGATGCCGGTGGTGTCGGCGGCGATGCTCAAAACCACCGCGATCGAGCCGGGACCGCTCAGGCTGGGCAAGGCCAGCGGCACCAAGGCGATTTCTTTTTTATTCAAGGCCTCGCTCTGCTCCCTGGCCGTGATCGGGCTCTCGGCCGGAAAGAGCATCCGAAATCCCACCACCAAAATGGTCAAGCCGCCGGCGACGCGGATGCCGGCCTCCGAAATGCCGAAGAAGCGCATCACCAGAGTGCCGGCGATCAAGAAAAAGGCCAGGATCGAGAACATGTAGATGCAGGTCCAGAGCGCGGTGTGACTTCGTTCGCCGGGGCTGTCGCCTTGGGTCAGGCTCATGAAGAGGGCGGCGGTGGCGAAGGGATTGGCGATGGGCAACAAGGCGGCGACGGTCAAGAGAAGCAGGCTCATAGCCCCGATCATGCCTGGGGACATCCGACATATAAATCATGAAATTTCATGAAGTCGCCGCGCCGGCACGGAGCCGGTCTTTTCAGGTCAAAAAAAATCTTGAAATATCACAATAACTTACAAGAGGCTCGGCCTCCACCGGGCTGGCACGGCCTTTGGAGTAATACCTCTCGCAAACACTCCCCTAGGCTGACCTAGGAAAGAGAAAGAGGAATGAAATGTTGAACCGTATTCAAAAGACCCATTTGCCGATCAAGGCCGAAAAGCCGGAAAACCTGGCCCAGCCCGAACCGCGCCAATCCGCTCCCAAAGCCATCTTCCAAGCTGTTCCGAACGCGGCCGTCCCATCGAAACCCGATTCCCTCGGCGTCGAGCTGATGCGGTCGTCTCACGGCGACAGCTTCACCGATCATTACTACAGCGCCCTGAAGGCCGCCGACCACGTCGACGGACGAGCATTTCTCCAACACCACCGAGCGCTGAAGAATTGCGCCAAGCGCCAGGGCATGAGCGATGGGGATTTCCGCGATTTCGAGCGCTGCCTTTACGGGCGCTTCTATCGAGCCGCCAGCCGCGATTCGATGCAGCGGATCCGCGACGGCCGCGAGCTTCGGGTTCAACCCGAGGAGTTGGCCTATCTCGCCAAGGTCGGCGACATTTCGTCCGGCCAACTCGAGCGCGACGCGATTGCGATGCGCCGCAGCCATTGCGCCGGCGAGATGAAGGCCATCGTGGCCCGCCACGGCGGAGCCTTCGCCGGCTCGAAAAGCTTGGCTTAGATCGGCACTTGAGCCTCGATCATCGACTCCCGCTCGCCCCGCAGGTCGCGGAAGAAATCCGCCGGCGCCTTGCGCAGCCGGCTTCGTATCTTGATCGCTTGGGCATCCGCCAATTTCTCGACTTGGTTGAAGAGCATTTTTCGGCTGCGCGACGGAATTTTCACCAGTTTTTTGGCGGCCAAGACGGCCAAGCCCTCGTCTTCGTCCAACAGAACGAGAAGATAGGGCCCGATGAAAGCCGAGTCGCCCATTTGGGCCAGGGCAAAGGCCACCCCTAAAATCTCGCGGGGCTCCCGTCCGCGCAGCGCCTCCTGCAACAGGTTTTGGTAGGTCCGAAGGCGAAGGTCTCCAATCGCTTCGTACGCCGCCAAGCGCTCGCCGAGCTCGGAGGAAGAAACCAGGCGTTCGATCTCGGCCAAGGCCGAGCGTCGGACCTGTTCCCGGGATCGGGCGAAAGGATAGAGCGCAATGGCCGCGTTGGCCCGCACCCGAGGGCTGGCATGGCCAAGAAGCGGCGAGAAGATTGGAATCAAACTCCGCTTCTTGTAGCCGGCCAAGGCCTTCAAGGCGTCGGCTTGGACCTCGGGATTCGCATCGTAGAGATACGAAAGAAAGAGGAGTATTCCCTCGTTTCCCAAACGGTCTTTCAAAATTTGAAAAGTCCGGGAACGCAGCTCCTCGTCGCCGGAGCCGCCTTTTCGGAGCAAGCCGAGCAAGGTATAAATCGCCTGGAATGCCGGGGAATGCCGCAAGCCTTCGATCGCGGTGGCATGAAGGGGATCGCCGGAATCGGTAAGATAAGGCTGGACTTTCCGCATCGCCTCGGGATCGGGAATTCGCTCCAGCGCCCAAACCGCCGACCGCCTCAGCTCGGTGCTCCGCGATTCGTTGAGCAGCGAGACCAAGGGTTCGATGGCCTCGGCCTGGGGGCTTTCGCTCAAGGCTTGGACCGAGTTCAACACCAGGCTCGAGTCGCGGGAGTGAAGGCAGTTCAATAGATGCTGGGCATAGGGTTTGCGGAAGAACAAGGGAAAGGCCAGGAGGACGCCGATCGCGGCCAAGATCCAATACTGGATCTGCTCGATCGAAACCTGGAAGGCGAAGACGGCGGCGGTCAAGAACAAAAGGACGGTGCCCAAGGGCCGGCCCAATCCCTCGGTCAAGACTCGAATCCTGCCTTTGACCCGCTCCGGGAAGACGGTCAGGATCGTCGAATGAATTCCGGTCGCGTAATGGTCCGAAAAATAAAAGAGGATGCTGTCGGCGATGGCGATCGTGACGAGAGAAGGATGGATCATGAAGACCAGCCAAGGCAGGAGCATGATGGCCGCGAACAAAAACAGGCTCGACGTCGGCGCCAGCCTGTCGGTCAGCTTCGGCCCGATGACCAGATGATAACCCAGGACCACGAAGCTCGCCGCGGCGCTGACGTTGCCGAAGAAAGCCGTGAGCGCGTCCTCGCCCCGGATATGCTCGGCGGCGTAGGAATTGAAGGCGTAATCCGATCCGTAGCAGATGAAGGAATAACCGACCCAAGACACCAACAATAGCTGGATGAAGCGCGAGGACAGGAAAGCCCGCGAGCGCAGGCCGGTACCGGGAGCCTGGACCTCGCCCCAAATGATGCCGGTGGAAAATCCCGCGGTCTCGGGCCGGGGGAAGGAGAAGCGGACGAAGAGAAAGGGAATGGCGCAGAGCAAGACGCCCCAGATCAGGAGCAGAGTTTCGGTCCCGAGCCAAGTCGAGGCCAAGCCGGTGAAAAGCCCGCCGAGCATCTCGCCGAGAATGGTGACCACCGCCAGCTTGGAGAAAATCTTCTTCGATGCCGCATGGGTGAAGGTCAAGCTGGCCAGAACCCAAAACTCCAGGCCGGTCAAAACCAGGACCGAATAGCAAAAAATCCGGAGGATGAAATAAATCGGCTTCCAGTCCGGCAAAAATTGGACCACCGCCCAGCCGGACAGGACCAGGACCCCCAAGATGAGGAAAGAGCCGTAAAAAATTCGCTTTCGCGAATAGCGGTCGATGATCTTGGAAAAACCGTAGGACATGCCCAGGGCCAAGACCGAGGACCCGAAATATATGTAGAAAAGGGAAAAAGTCCCTACCCGGCTGATAAAAAGGGAGGTCGCGGCGAAAAACCCCGCCGAAAACGCGAATTCCAGGAAGAATTTAAATAAAAGAAAGGCGACCGCGCCATTCTTAGACGTCACACCCACGACCCCACCTTTCCCAAAGAGATGTTAACCCGAGCGAAAGAAGATGGAAAGAGCCGCGGCGGAGATTTATGATGATCCCAGGGATAAGAGTAGATTGGGGGTTACGGGTGCAGCTTGCCACGGGGTGGAAATCCGAGGCCGGGAAATTCGAATATATCCGCAAACTGGGCGAAGGCGGATTCGGCGAGGTCTGGTTGGCCAGCGACCCTCGGCGCCAAACCAAGGTGGCGGTCAAGCTCCTCCACCTCAAGCACAGCGATCAGGCTAATATCGACGTCTTCAAGCGCGAGTTTGAGATCTTGGCCGAGCTGAAGCAGGTTCACCTGGCCCGGGTCTTCGATTTCGGTTTCTCCCCCGAGAGTGAGCAGTACTTCCTCAGCACTGAATTTTGCCCCGGCCAAAAGCTGCTCGAAGCCATCGAGGGCAAGCCACTCCTCTATTTCGAAGAAATCCTGGTCCAGATCCTTTCGGCTCTCGAATGCATTCATTCCCAGGGCGTGATCCATTTCGACATCAAGCCGGAGAACGTCCTGGTGGAGAGCAACGACGGGCATCCCAACGTCAAGCTCGTCGACTTCGGCGTGGCGGTGCGGATGAAGGCGCTGCCCGAGCAATTCGGCGGTACCCTGGCCTTTGTCGCGCCCGAAGTCCTCGACCGCAATCCCGGCATCGACCACCGAGTCGATTTGTATTCCTTGGGCATGCTTTGCCTGCTGTGCCTGACCGGTGAACTACCTTTCAACTCCCCCAGTCCCAAGGCCATGATGGAGTGGCACCGCAACGGCCGGATTCCGGCCAAGCTATGGAAAGCCCGTTCGGTGCCGGTCTATCTCCGCGAGCTCACCGAGAAGCTGCTCGCTAAAAACCCCGCCGACCGCTTCTCCAACAGCCGGGTGGTGCTGAACTTCCTCAACCTGGCCACCGGCGGGAAATACCGCCAGGAAGAGGAAAGCCTCCAAGCTCAGATTCCGATCGAAGGGCCCATCGTCCAGCGGCGAGAGGAGGCTCTTCAGCCGGTATGGAAACAGCTTCAAGCGGTCCTATCCCGAAAAGCTTCGTCCGAGTTTTCCTCAGTCCTCTTTGTTTGCGGCGAACCCGGCATCGGCAAGAGCCGGATCCTCGAAGAGATCCGGCACCGGATCCAGGTGAAGGAAATTCCTTTTCTCGAGATCGATTGCGACTGGAACGTCGCGGCTTGTCCCAAGCTGGATCGCTGGCTGAGCCTTGCGCCGCCGGTCGAAGCCGAGGTCGATCCGGCTTGGCAGAATCGGCGAAGGATCGACGCCCTGATCGAGGCCGCCGAAAAGAATCCGCTTTGCCTCTTGATCGACGACTTCCACAAGGGCGACCAGGACCTGCGCAGCCTGATCTTGGAGCTGGTCGGCCGGACCCGAAGCCTCCGCGAGACCGGCCAAGCGCCGGCCCTTTTCATCTTGGCCGCCACCGCCGAAGAGATGGAGCCGGGCCTTCGACTAAGCCCCTTGAGCTTCGATTCGATCTCCCAATACTTGCGTATCGTCATCGGCGAGGGCATGCCCTTGGCCAAGCTAGCCGACGTGCTCCATCAATACTCCGGAGGCTTGCCGCTCCTAATGGTGGAAGGGCTGCGCTATTTGGCCCCTCATTTCTTCAAGGGTGAAAATCTCGAGAACATCCTCGCCCCAACCAAGATCCACCTTCTCTACGAAGAGAAGATCCGGCGACTTGAAGGCGCGGAGCGCGAGCTCCTGCTGGTCTTGGCCCTGCTCTTTCGTCCGGCATCGGAGAGCGAATTGACCGACATCCTCGAATTGAGCGCCTCGGCGCTGGCCGAACATGCCGACCCCTGCTTGAAAAGCGGCTTAATGAGCGGCAACCGACTCGGCGACCCGGTCTATCGAGTCTCGAGCCAGGCCCTGGCTTTGGACCTGATCGCCAACCTCGGTGCCGAAGAACGGCGCGAGCTTCACGGTAAGATCGCCCAAGGCCTGGCCCGGCATCGCGGCGGCCAAATCCAGGAATTAGCCTACCACTTGGCCAAGGCCGGCCAGAGCGGCCCGGCCCTGTGCCAATACCAAGCGGCCTCCGAGAAATTCGAAAAGGAGGGCAAGGTCGCCTCGGCCTGCGACTGCTTGAGCAAAGCCATGGAGTTGACGGACCCGGTCTCCGAGGACTGGCGCGAAATTGCGCTGAAGGTTTTCAAGCTCCTGGTGCTTTCGGGCAAATACCGCGAAGCCGAGGGGTACCGGCTCAAGCTCGGCGACTATTCCTCTTGGCAGCGCAGCGAAACCGAAGGCTGGTACTACTTCAAAACCCGGAAATTGGCCCAAGCCCGGGCTAAGTACCTCGAAGCCTTGGAGCAGCTTCCGGCCGAGGAGAGCCTTCGTCGCATCAAAATCGAGAACTCCTTGGGCGACGTCGATCTCCAGGAAGAAAAGATCGAAGACGCCGCGGCCCGTTTCCGGAAAACCTTCGAGCTGGAAAAGCAACTGGCAGAGTCCGAGCGCGGCAAGGTCCATAACAACAATCTCGGCCTCTCCCTCGCCCTTTTGGGCAAGCACGCCGAATCGATCGCCCATTTCGAGCAGCGGCTGCGGGAGCTGCCGGACCACAAGACCACCGAAAGATTGTGGCTCTGGAACGGCCTGGGCTACGCCTGCCTCAACGCCTCGCGCTACGAAGACGCGATGTCCCACCTCAAACGGGCCTTGGTCCTAGCCGAGGATTCGGGCGCGCTGCACCCGCTGTTTTCGATCATGGGGAACTTGCTGACCACGCTGCTCAAGAAGAACCGCTACGTCGAAGGCCTGGCCATCCTGCAAAAGATGGATTCCTACCAGAAGCGTTTCGGCTCGAAGCGCGACGTCTCCCATAACTTGCTCCGGCAAGGCAGCGTCTACCTCATGCTGGGAATGGGCGAATTCGCCGCCGATTGCTTCGAGCGCGGCAAGAAGATCGCCTTAGAGCTATCCGAAGCCTTGCTCGCGGCTTGGTTCACCCTGATGGAAGCCTATTGGGAGCGCGAATTCGGCGAGCCGGCGCGAGCCGAGGCCATGTTCGGCCAAGCCCAAGCCGAAGGCGCGGCGGCGAAGAACAAAGACCTCCAAGATTGGGCCGGCTATGGCCTCGCCGAGCTCGCTTGCGACCAAGGAAATGCCGAGCTCTGCCGAAAGCATTTGGCGGCCCTGCCCGCCCACAGCCCGGACGAGGAGTTCGACATTCGTCTGCGCCTGCTGAGGGCCAAAGTTTCGGCCGAGTCCTTGGATCCGGCCGCTACTTTCGGGCCCTTGGAAGCGGATTGCTTGAAAAACCTTTACCGCGAGCTTTTATGGGAGCTCTATCAAAGCTGGGCCGAAGCCAGCTTGAAGCGAAAGCAACGGGACCAAGCGGTCCAGCTCTTCGAGAAAGGCGGCCAAGTGATCGAGTCAATCAGCGCCGCCCTGCCCGAAGAGTATCGTTTCCGCTACCTGAACCAAAGGGCCCGCCGGCGCTACTTCGAGGAGTGGCAGCAAGCCCGGCTGAAAAAATCGGGCCTGCTCCTCCGGATCCGGGATGCCTTGAAGCGAGGCTGACGATCAAGGGTCTGGCCTAATCTTTTTTTCATTGTCGTTTTAAGGGCCAAGGGCGATCCTTTCCGGTATTGGAAAGGCGGCCCTTATGACCTCGCTCTCGGCTCGACGCTGGTTATTGACGCTTTTTTCGGTCCTTCTTCCGATTCTCGCCTCCGCTTGCGGGCCGACCAAAGTGGAACCCCCCCAAGCGGTTGCCCCGACCCCAAGCGCCCCCCAGCAACCGGAATCCCAGCCCTCGGCAATGGTTGACGGAGAAAGCCTTCCTTTTCCGCCGCCGCCTTCGGGCTCGATTGCCCGGCGGACGATACAGGAATCGACCTATAGCCCGCGCAAACCGATCGACCATTTGCCGAAAGACGCGCCCAACATCCTGGTCCTCATGCTCGACGACACCGGCCCGGCCCTGCCCGACACTTTCGGCGGCGACATCCACGCGCCGACCCTGACTCGGCTGCGGGATAGCGGCATCGCCTACAATCGCTTTCACAACACCGCGATGTGCTCGCCGACCCGAGCCGCCCTCTTGACCGGCCGCAATCACCATCGGGTCGGCAACGGCCAAATCGCCGAGCTGTCCAATGACTGGGACGGATACACCGGCAAGATTCCGCCGACCGCGGCCAGCTTGCCGAAGGTCTTGGGCTATTACGGCTACGACACCTCGGCCTTCGGCAAGTGGCACAACACTCCGGCCACCGACACGACCAGCGCCGGGCCTTTCGAGTATTGGCCGACCGGCCGGCAGATGGGCCTCGATTATTTTTACGGATTTTTGGCCGGTGAAAGCTCGCAGTGGGAGCCGGCGATCGTCGAGAATACTAATCGGATTCCCACTCCCCACCGCGAGGGTTACCACTTCACCGTCGACATGACCGACAAGGCGGTGAATTGGCTGGAGGCCCATCAGGCCTATCACCCCGACCGGCCCTTTTTCATGTATTGGGCGCCGGGAGCGGCCCACGGGCCCCATCACATCTTCAAGGAATGGGCCGACAAATATAAGGGGAAGTTCGACGAGGGTTGGGATGCCATGCGCGAGCGAATCTTCGCTCGGCAAAAAGCTCTGGGTTGGATCCCGGCCGACGCTCAACTCACGCCCCGACCCACCACCTTAGCGGCTTGGAACGACATCCCCGAAGGCGAGAAACCTTTCCAGCGACGGCTGATGGAGGTTTACGCCGGATTCGTCGAACATGCCGACACCCAGGCCGGACGGCTGATCGACGCCTTGGAGCAGCTCGGCATCCGCGAGAACACGCTCATCTTCTACGTTTGGGGCGACAACGGTTCCAGCGCCGAGGGCCAGAACGGCACGATCAGCGAGCTGCTCGCCCAAAACGGGATTCCGAGCGAGGTGAAGGACCACATCCGGGCCTTGAATGAGCTCGGCGGCCTCGAGGTCTTGGGCAGCCCCAAGGTCGACAACATGTACCATGCCGGCTGGGCCTGGGCCGGCAGCACGCCCTTCCAGGCGACCAAGCTCGTCGCCTCGCACTTCGGCGGCACCCGCACGCCGCTGGTGGTCTCCTGGCCCAAAAGCGTTCCCCCGGACAAGACGCCGCGAAGCCAATTCCATCACGTCAATGACGTCGCGCCGACGGTCTACGAAGTGCTCGGCATCGTTCCGCCCAAACTGGTCGACGGCGTCAGCCAGGACCCGATGGACGGGATCAGCATGAAATACAGCTTCGCCTCGGCCGCGGCGCCGAGTCAAAAGAAGAGCCAATATTTCGAGATCATGGGAAGCCGGGCCCTTTACCAGGACGAATGGATCGCCTCGGCCTTCGGGCCCCGGGTGCCTTGGATTCCGGGAGTGCCCAAGGAAATCTTCGACTGGTCTCCGGACACCGATCGCTGGGAGCTTTACGATTTATCGAAGGATTTCTCGCAAGCCGCCGACTTGGCTTCCCAGAATCCGCAGAAATTAAGCGAGCTGAAGAAAGACTTCGACGAAACCGCTCGCGCCAACAAGGTCTACCCGATCGGCGGCGGCCTTTGGTCGGCGGTCTTCCACCCCGAGGATGCCCCGCATAATCCCGCGACCGAGTTCCATTACAACCGGGAAGTCACCGCCCTGCCCGAGTTCACCGCGCCCAAGCTCGGCGCCCAAAGCAATCGGATCAGCATCGAGGCCGAGCTGAAGCCGGACTCCTCGGGAGTGCTCTACGCCTTGGGCGCTTTCTCCGGCGGCTTGGCGCTGTGGGTCGACAAAGGC
>JBIOXX010000507.1:0-4804 GCA_044869875.1 bacterium
ATTTTCCGGGAACGCGAGTGGAGCGGCAAAGCCAATGAAGCGAGGTCTGGCGATTCTTTGTTTCGGGATCTTTCTGCTGGCCGCCGGCTCGGGCCGGGCTCAGGACGAGGAGGGCCTGCGCCGTTTCCGCCAAATCCGCGGCGATCCGGCCTTGAGCGCCCAATTGTCCCAAATCGTCGCGGTGGCCATGCAAAGGGCTTGGGGTGAAAGCGTCGCTTGGCCGGCGAATACCGACCCGGTCTTCGAACAGCCGCTGGGAGTCTTCGTCACCTTGAAACGGAACGAAGAGGTCCGGGGCTGCATGGGCAGCTTGAAGGCCCGGAAGTCGAGCCTCCGCGAGGAGATCGCCGCCAACCTCAAGGCGGCCTTGTCCCAAGACCCGCGCCATCGCCGAGTCGAAAAGAATGAGCTGGAAGGGATGGAAATCTATCTCACGACCGCCGGAACGCCCCAAGCGGTGGAACGCTTCGAAGCTTTGTCGCCGCGCCATGACGCAATTTTGCTGAAGTCGGGAGCCAAGGAAGCGGTGGTTCTGCCCGGCGAAGCCAGGACGCTGCGCTATCTGCTGGCCTTTGCCAAGGCGAAGGCCGGGTTGGGAAAAGGGGAGACTTATCAAATTTACCGGCTCCCGGTCGTGGTCCTGAATGCCAAGGCCGATTAGCTGGGGGTGCTGGAGCCGCTGCTCCCCAAGCTTTGGCGAATGATGCTGGCCGCTCCCTCGCTGCTCCAGCGGTCGCCGCTTTGAATCTCGGCCCCCTCGCCCCTATCGTAGGTGAGCTTATCGATCATTTTTTGGCGCACATCCTCCGGAATCAACTTCAGCAATTCCTGGAGTTCCTCCATTGAGCCGGCCGCATTGTATAAGCCGGTCATGAATTTCCGGACGACGTCGTTCAAGATCTTGCCGTTTCTTTCGCCTTGGTCGGCGGGAAGCCCGGTATCGTAGCCAATGTTCATGTTCAGCACGTCGAGGACGCTCGCCCAATCGTCGCTGTCGAAAGCTTCGTTGACCTTGTTCGCCAAATTGAGAGCATGATCACGCTTGTGAAAATCATTGCCCTCGGGAATGTTGGCCAAGATGCTGGCGATGGGCCAATCGGGACGCGTGTCTTCGAAAGCTTCTTTGATTTCTTTGAGCTTCTCTTTCGCCTCTTTGATGCCGATCTTGAATTCTTTTAAATCGTCTTTCAATTCCTCCAGCTGTTCCCGAAAATCGCTTTTGCTGGAATCGGCGATTCGAGATTCTTCCACCTTCTCATCCAAGGTGGTGATGTCGGCGGTTATCGTGGTCGCCTCCCCACCGAATTCCTGAGTGGCCGAGTCGAGGGTTTCGGTGGTTTCATCGATGAAAGTTTGGGCTTGTTCGACCAAAGCTTCTTGGGCTTCCCGAGGAAGATTCTTGGCCTTTTCCAAGTCCCGCTCGAGCTTTTTGGCTTGGGACAAGAGCGATTCGCCGCCTTCGCCCAGCACCGTCTCCGAAGCATCGTCCTTTAGCTTGGCGATCAGCTCGGTCACTTGATGCTCAGCCTGGCTCAATTCGTCCCATTGAATGGGCGAAGCTCCCGGAGGAACGCTGCCGTTCACCTGCTCGTTGAAACCATCCATCAATTGGCCGTCGTTGGGGCCCGCTTCCGGCGGAATGTCGGAGAAAAATTCCTGATACTCGCTGGGAACATTGGGGTCGGTGGCGATGTCGCCGCCGAACTCATCGCTGATGTCGACGCTGGCTTCATAAGAACGAGTCACCGACGGATCCCGGTCGGCGGGGCGAGCATTGCCGTATTGATCGGTGTAGTACTGTTGGTTCTTTGAGATAGACTTCGGGTCCGTCATCGATTCCTCCTTTAGCCCCGTCGAAAGGGCAGGGTCGCTGATGAAGGCGACCAGCCAATTGTACTGCAACGGGTAGGCCGAGATAGCGAATTTTTGGTTTTTGGCCCGGAACAGCCTGTTCGGACTACACTTTTGCTCAACCCAGGTAATGGAAAGATCCCCGGCTTTTTAATATTTATATATCTTAATTCTATTATTTGAACATGGGATGGGGGACTTTGACCAAAGTATAAGGTTCGCTCGTTTCTTCTCGAGCTGAAAAAAAATCTCCAACCTCGATTTCTCGAAAATTTGAGCGAGATGAAAAATAGCCTCGCCATCCGGAATGTTTGCAGTTCTCCGTGGCACCTTGTCCGGATGCGGTAGGCGGCAAACCAGCGGTGGGTGAGCTTTTGCCGCTTGACAGCGCAACGCGGTGGCTTTCAAATTTCCCTTAGGTTTCTACAAAAACATCTTCATCATGGGGGATCCGGGTATGGGATTTTCATCGCAGCGCGATCAACTAAAGGGCATTCGCCACATCGACCACGTCACTTATGTCAGCGCCTTCGAATCGGAAGAGCGCTTCCTGAGCCAATGGAAAATCTTCGGTTTCGAAGAGCTGGTGCGGCTTCAAACTCGGAAGTATCCGGCCTCGCACATCGCCTTGGTTTCCGGCAAAACCGCCGAATATCCCTGGGAGACGATGACCGGTCTCTCGGTCAGCCCCGATCCGGAATCTCCGGTCAACGAATTCGTCCGGCGCTACGGCGAAGGCGTCCAACACATCGCCTACAACATCCATCCCCAAGCCGATATGGAATCGCTTCATGTCGAGCTCAAGGGATTGGGTTGGGATTTCATGACGCCGGTCCTGACTTACAAGGATACCTCGGGGGCACGGCTTCGGCAGATGTTCGTCGCTCCCGCTTCGCCTTACGGCCCATTCCTCGAGTTGGTGCAACGCCTGTTGGGACCGGAGGGCGAGGCTTACAACGGCTTCGACGTCCAAAACATCGAGAACCTCTATCAAGCCTATGACGACTACAGCCAATGGCTGGCCAAGCAGGGTTCCTGCGGCCAAAAAACCACTTGGCGGCCGGGGATCGATTTCAATCCGGCCTTGGGACTCAAGGGGCAATAGTCATGGCCGCGACGCTTCGCGAGTCCTACATCCAAGATCCGGCCCTCGAATGTCTTTCCCGGGATCTTTTGCGCCAACTCCAGGCCGAGCGATTGGCGGCGATGCTTCATCGGCTCGTCGACCATTCGCCCTTCTACAAGGCGCGGCTCTGGGCCGCCGGGATCGAGCCCGGCCGTTTCCGCGGCTTGGGAAATCTTTCCGATCTGCCCTTCACGACCAAGGAGGACCTGCGCGCACATTATCCCTACGGTTTGCTGGCGGTGCCTCGGGACCAAGTGGCCCGGGTCCACTCCTCTTCGGGAACCACCGGCCGGCCGACCTTGAGCGCCTACAGCCGCAAGGATCTCGATCTTTGGGCTGAGTTGATGGCGCGGGTCTTGGCCACCGCCGGAGTCCGGGCCGGCACCGTGGTTCAGATCGCCTACGGCTACGGCATGTTCACCGGCGGCTCGGGCTTCCAATACGGAGCCGAGCGTCTCGGAGCCACCGTCATCCCGGCTTCCAATGGCAACGCCGAGAAGCAGCTGGTTTGGATGCAGGAGCTGGGCTCCGAGGTCTTGCTTTGCACGCCGAGCTTCGCCGCCACCTTGCTGCAGGAAATCGAAAGCCGGGAGCCGGGCCGCAAATTCCCGGCATTGAAAGCCGGAATCTTCGGCGGCGAATTTTGGAGCGAGGCTCTGCGGGCCCGCTTGGAGAATGGATTGGGGATTCGGGCCTTGGATACCTACGGCTTGAGCGAAGTGATCGGCCCGGGGGTCGCCCAAGAATGTCCCCACGGCGGCGGGATGCATCTCTTCGAGGATCATTTCCTGGCCGAGATCGTCGATCCCGAAAGCGGGGCGCCGCTGCCGGAGGGCGAATACGGCGAGCTGGTGCTGACCTCCTTGACCAAGGAGGCGATGCCGATCCTGCGCTACCGGACCCGCGACCGGACCCGTCTCATCGACGAGCCTTGCCCTTGCGGCCGGAGCTCCCGCCGCATTGAGCGGGTCCAGGGACGGGCCGACGACCGGATCAAGCTCGGTCGAAGCGAGGTGTTTCTCTCCGAGATCGAGCAAGTCCTGCTCGAAACCGATGGGGTTCAAGCCAACTATCAAGTCGTAGCCGCCGACTCGATGATCTGTGATTCGCCATGGACGCTCCGCGCCCAACTGGTCGAGGATGTTTTCCGGCATAGCGGGAAAGCGAGCTCCATCGAAGCCCAGGTAGCCGCCGAGCTAAGGCGCCGCTTGGGCGTGGAAATGCGCGTCACCGGTGTTTCGGCCGATCAATTGCCCCGCAGCGAGGGAAAGGCCAAGCGCCTGGTGTACGAATGACCTGCCCTTCGCAGTGAACCGTCATTTATATAATTAATATATACAATGTAGTATTAATACAGATGCGCAATGGTACTAAAAATTCGGATTAAAGAAATATGCGCAGGGTTTTTGCGCTGATTCAAAGTTTGAGCCCTACCGTTTTCCTTACCTAATTTTCTACTTCCCCGCTGAAATGAATTCTTATCTCCGACCTGCGGTCCCTCCCTTGCAGTGGTGCTTATGACCGCTTGAGGTCAGAGGAGGAATCGTGACGGAACCCAGATCCATTGGGCGTGGGAATTACTACGCCGATCAATACCATTCTCGAGTGAGCCCTCAGCATGGAGCTCAGTCTCCTTATGAAGAAGGCCTAGATATCGACGACGATCCTTTCGGTTCGGCGGAAGATTCCACCGAATATCTCGGGGCCGATGTCCCGGGTCGCTCGGCCTCGGCCGAGGACGGAGGCTTGCTCCGCGATTTGGAAGATCGAGATGTGGAGATGGAAGGCGATGCCAGTCCGATTGAGTGGGGCCAAGAGCCTGCGCCC
>JBIOXX010000508.1:0-5081 GCA_044869875.1 bacterium
GTCCTGAGCATGTCCCTGAATTTGTCGGCCGAGCTTGGAAGTTAAAACGAAAGACGGAACTTCGGCGCTGAAAGCGCCGGCCCCGGCAAAGAAGCGAGCCGCGGCGCCGCGGGTCAGGACCGAGGCCGGACTCGAAGCGAAGCGGGCAAGGAGAGCGCCGCGAGCCACCTTGTAAACCGCGCCGCCGACCGCAAAGGAAGCCAAAGCCGCCGGATCGGTGCTTTCCTTGGCGAAGCGGTCGACCAGGACCTCAATTCGATCTCCGATCCGACCGCCGCCGAGCAAGGCCTGACGGCGGCGTTCGGCTTTGGCAAAGATGGCTGGAGCTTGAGACGAAAGCTTGGAACCGAGATTGGTGAGATTTTCCAACAGGAGCAGCGACTCGGCGCTGCGGCCGCGCTTCTCCAGGCGAGCGGCCAAATGGAGCAGGCCGGCGGCCCAGAGCTCGGGATCGGACTCCGCGGCCAAGCTGTTCAGCTCGGCGCGAAGCGCCGCATCGATGCCGGTCTCGAGCCGGGCTCCGATTTGAACCGTGCGCTCGCGCAGTGGCGAGACTGAAAAATTGGATGGCCCCCGAGCCATTTCTTA
Organism: bacterium; assembly: GCA_044869875.1. Taxonomy (GTDB): domain Bacteria; phylum UBA10199; class UBA10199; order DSSB01; family DSSB01; genus DATEDP01. The sequence continues at coordinate 589 of JBIOXX010000508.1, forward strand.
CCCTTAACCGGTTGAAAATATTAAATTTTTCAATATATTTGGACTGAGATTTTATCGGGGAACCAAAGCTGAAGTTGCTAGAAGCGGCGGGAAACCCTAAATTGAGCGCAGGAAAGAAAAATCGATGCCCCGGCTTCCACTCGACGAGCTCGCCAATCAAATCGCCATGCTTTGCCAGGAATGCGCCTTCAGCGGCCGCCTGCTTTATGCCGCCCTCGCCAAACCAATGGAGGCCTTGAAGTCGGGCCGGGCGCCGCGAGCTTTGAACTTGACGGCCTTGCTCGAGGAGAGCGAAGCCAGCGCCGAGGCCCTCCGCGAATCCCACGGCGAGCTCAAGTTATTGGCGCCTCAGCTCGAGGATTATGCCAAGGAGCTGGGCGACGCCGCCCTCCTCGCCCAAGTTCCGGGCTTCCGCCAAGAGTGCGGCTTTTGGGAAAGCTTCCTCGAGCGCAGCCGCATCCTCAGCAACAAGCTCAAGCTGATCGCCGAGCTCGAAAAGCTCAGTCCCTTGGGACGGGCTCCGATTCAAGATGCTTGGGAAGAAGTGCAGCTGCTGGCGGAGCCGAGGACTTAATGCGGTTCCAAAGCCCGCTGGAGATATTCCTCGGGGTCGAGGTTCGAGGCCCAGAGGCGTTGCGGCAGATTTTTCCGGCCGTGAGCGGCGCCGAAGAGGCTGACCGCCACCGAAGGGTGGAAACCCGGAATCCTGCTTTGGCGGGCGGCCTCCAAACCTCGGCTCAACCGAACCGGGTCGCCTTGGCTCTGCAAGAAAAGCTGCAAGCCGGTGAACCAATAATCCGCGGCATGGGAGCCAAGCGTGAGCGGCAGCAAGCTCTGCCCCGGCTCCGGATTCATTGCCCGCAAAGCCCGAATCTGAATGAAGCGGTCGCCGAAATAATGGGCCTCGTCTCGGGTCATCAACCAATCGACAAGGTCGGTGGCCTTGGGGCCGGCCTCAACTAAGCGCCGGGTGGTCGCCGCCGATAGCAACATCGCTGCCACCGACTCCTCGTCGGCGCCGAATCGCGAAGCCAAACCCAAAACTTCGGCATCGAGGGCCTCCGGCTGCCAACTTCGCCGTGCCGCCGTCAATATGCTCTGGTGGAGGACCTCCAACTCGAGATTTCCGTCGGAGCTCGGCGGAGCGCCAGGATCGCGCAGGGCTCGGACCGTCGCGGTCTCATGGCCGTTCAATACCGCGAGACCGAGCAGAGAGCCTTGGCGCCGCTGGAGCATGGCTTCGGGATCGTTGCGTCGGAGCAGACGGTCGAGGCCCGGCACCTTCCAGCTGCTCGAATTTCGATAGAGGACGTTCAGTCGGTTTTTGGCCGTCACCAGCTGGGCGTAGAGATCCTCGCTCCAGCCGAATTGCCGGGCTTGTTGGAAGATCTCCTTCATCCGAGTCAAGGAGCTCGCCAAAGCCCCGCGTTCGGCCTCATCATTGGCGATGTTTTCGACTTGCTCTCCGACTTCCGGCGGCAAAGCCGTCTCCTCGCCGCCGCGTCCCATCAATATCTTGAGCTGGGCATAAGTCCGTTTGGCGATGTTGCCGTGCTCGTTGACCGCGTCGAGCTCGGCCTCCATGTCGGCGAGAGCCCGGGCGAAGGAAGAGTCCTGAACCAACTCCGGCTTTTCCAAAGTATGCTGCAATCTCCGAGCGACTTTACCCAGGAAGCTGTCTTGATTTTCGGCGGCCTGGGCGTACTCGCCCAGGTTCTGGGCGAAGAGCTGAAGGACGAGGGCTTTGCGCCGGGGCGGATTGCTGTCTTGTCCTTCACCGCCACCGCCGCTGGAACCGGGCGGCTCCGAGCCATCGCCGTTCTTGACCATGAAGAGCGGTTCCGGATTCAGAAAATTGCGCGGTCCCAGGCGGGGAGCTTGGGAGCTTGGAATCCCGGCCAAAGCCAATTCCGATTGGAAAGGATCGCCGAATAAAATTCCGTCGCGGTTGCGACGCAAGAGCTCGTGGCGTCGGGCTTCCCAGATCGGGCCCAAGCTGCCGAAGCCCAAGCTCTCGACGATTCGGCCCGAGATCCGCATGTGGCCCAAGCTGAGCAAGCCTTGGTAAAGGGCTTGAGATCCCGACACCGGCTGCTCCAAGCCGGCCGCAACATTGAGGCGGTGGCCGAGCATCAGCGAGCCGAGCTCGGCGCCGAAACGCAGGCCACCGAAGGCGCGGGCGCCGAGCGAGCCTTGAAGGGCTAGATTGCGGCGCAGCCAAGGCGCGCCGAGGGTAAGAGCGTTGCCGCTGAAGCGGAGCAAGGCGAAGGGCCCATAGGAGGCCAACAAGTCGTGGCCGATCTCTTGGGGTGCAAGCATGGCCGCGCCGCCGTGGAGAAGACGTTCGCCGAAGCGGCGGGTCAAAACCATGGTCGGAACTTCAACTGCCAAGGCCGCGCCTTCGGAGGCGATCAAGCTGCCCCAGCCGAGGCGGCCAAAACGAGTGAGTGTGGCCAGCGAAGCGGCCCGGGCCAAAAATATTCCGCTGCCGAAGGAGGCGAGCATGACCGGCGAAGTGAGGTCGCGGATCATCCGCGGCGCCTGGAGCTCGAACTGGGTGCCGAAATGGCCGTGGCCTTCGACCGCGGCGATCAACTCTCGGGCCCGGGAAGCGGTGAAGGAAAATTCGGCGGCGGCATGAAGAGCCGTCAAGGCGAACTGGGGATGGCTCTCAAGATAGCGCCGGCCCATCCAAAGCAAGGCATCGGCGAACAATTCGGGATCGTTTTCCTGCAGCACCGAGGCGAGCTCGCGCAAGACCCGGTTGTCGCCGGCCGGGGCTTGGGCGGCCAATGCCCGCAATTCGCCAATGCCGGCAACCGAATCCAAGCTTCGAACCCGAGCGGCGTAGGCCGTGGAGGCTCCGGAATTTTCGCTTTGCCCCGGCAGGATGCCGGCGATCCAAGCCTCGGAGCGCTCGACGCTGCGAGCGGCGCGCTCGCTGGCGGCCACCTCGAGCAGGCGCCGGCCCAAGCTCAAACGCTGGGCCTCGAAGGCTTGGCGCGGCTGCTGGGGGCCCGACTCTTCCGAGGCTTGGGCCGTCGGAAGCCCGCTTCGGAAAGGCGCTAATAAGGTGATCGCCATGGACAAAATCCCGAACAATTACAAAATTTTACTTTAATTTTAGGGACTTATCGCTCGCGAGCGGCGTTAGTTGCGGGTTTTGAAGCGGTGTGTCAAGCGCCGGTTCCGGAATTCCGAAAGGGAAGACCGAAATTCAAACGTCAAGTCCCTGCCCTCCCTCGAAACCGGTAGCCCCTTGAAAAGTCGCTTTTCGTCAAAATGTCAATCTTAGAAGGGATTTTTTTTGGAAACGCTTGCGGGAGCGAGCTCTGGCACCGCGCTTGCTGAAGCGAGGAAAACAACCTCTCTCTTGAAAGGAGATTCCATGTCCAAGCTCTTCAGCTTGCTTACCCTCGCCGCCTTCGCTCTCACCTTGGCCGCCGGCTCGCCCGCTCAGGCCAAGGCTTTGGAAGGCGTCGTCAACATCAACACCGCGACCGTCTCCGAGCTCACTCTGCTGCCCGGAGTCGGCAAGGCTAAGGCCGAGCAGATCGTTCAATACCGCCAGGCCAAGCCCTTCGCCTCGGTCGACGACCTCAAAAATATCCCCGGTCTCGGCCAGAAGCGGATCGAGGCGATGCGCAGCCACGTCACTCTTCAAGGTCCGACCACCGCCAAGCGGCTCTCGGCCAAGCCGGCTCCGGCGGGGACTCCAGCAGCCCCGGCTTCGGCGCCTCAAAGCTAAGCTCCCTCCCTACACCCAACCGCGCGCGGCGAGGCAGCCCTCCTTGCCGCGCGCATTCTTTTTTTAGAAGAGCCGCATTAGCAGCCAAAGCACCGGCGCCGAGAGCAACGGAACGGTCAGATTGTCGTCGAAGCGCTTGAAGCAGCTTTCGGCGATGGTCGCCACCGTGGCGGCGCCGAAGGAAAAGAGCCAGAGATCCAGGCCTTGAGGATGGTAGTTGGGAAGACCGTAGGCCGTCAGGAAAAGAGAGCCGAGGAAACAGATGCCGAAGGCGGCCAAGGTCCCTTCGAGCGAGACGTGCGGCGCCAAACGATGGCGGCCCCAGCGCGAACCGACGATGCCGGCGGCGGCGTCGCCGACCGAAGTGAAATAAAGAGCCAGGAGGTTCACGTCCTTGGGGAAGATCAAAAACAGCGCCAGCATCGCGCCCATGAAATAGGTCGCCGAGCTGATCTTGTGGCGCTCGCGCTCGCGCATGATGCCGTGCATTCGGTTGCAGATCCGGCGGTTGATGCTGGGACTGAACCGGCGCAAGACTTCGGTCGTCGCGGCCCCGCTGAAGCAGGCAACGAGGACCCAAGTGACGATGGTCGAATTCACCCCCGAATAGCCGTAGAACCAGAGCCCGAAGAGCCCGGTGAGGACATGAAAGAGCTTGCGGCCCCACTGAAGCTGGGTCCGGCTGGGCAGGACCCGCTGGCCTTGGAGGAAATTCTGGAACAGCGGATGGTCTTGCAAAGAACCG
>JBIOXX010000509.1:0-5852 GCA_044869875.1 bacterium
TGAAAGAAGCCCACGCTTTAAATCCCCCCTGTCCCCCCTTTTCCAAAGGGGGGGATTTTATGCGAGAGTTCATTTTATGCTGCGTTTACTGTTAGTTCGGCACGGCGAGACCGAGTGGAACCTGACCCGCCGGATCATGGGTCGCCAGGAGATCGGCTTGAACGACACCGGCCGCGCCCAGAGCGAAAGCCTCAAGGAATCGCTGGCCTCCTTCTCGGTCGATGCGATCTACAGCTCGCCGGTTTGCCGGGCCCGCGAGACTGCCGCCATTCTCTGCGAGGGCCGGAAGCTCGAGCCGATCTATGATGAGCGGCTGATCGAGATCCATTACGGCGATTGGGTCGGAATGACTTTCGAGGAAGTGCGCAATCTGCCGGACTACACTCCTTACTTCGAAAGGCTGGAGTCGCCGGTCGCGCCCAACGGCGAGACTCTTTTTCAGGTTCGAGACCGGGCGATGAGCTGGGTCGACGATTTGCGGGAGCGCCATCGCGACCAAACGGTGATCGCGGTGAGCCATGCCGATTGGATCAAGTGCGTTCTGATGGAGTTCCTCGGCATTCCCTTCGATCGAATTTGGAAGTTTCGGATCGACAACGTCTCGGTCTCGCTGCTCGAATGCGATTCGAGCTGGGACCGGGTGGTCTGCGTCAACCAGCGCGGCGATTTTGAGCGGCTGTTTCAGACGAGGTTCGCGTTTTGAAGAATGCCAAGGCTCCAAAACCGATTCAAGAGATGAAAATCGCCGAGCTCGAGAAAGCGGTTCGGCGCCATAACGATCTCTATTTCAAAAAGGCCAAGCCTGAGATCAGCGACGCCGAGTTCGACTTGATGGTCGAGCGCTTGAAGGAGCTGAAGCCGGCTTCCAAAGTTTTGGAAGAGATCGGCTCCGACTTAAGCGAGAGCGGCAAGAAGATCGAGCACTCCTCGCCGATGCTCAGCCTCGACAAGTGCTACAACCAGGAAGACTTGGCCGCTTGGGCCGCCAAGCTGAACGGCGGAGCGGTGGCTAGCCCCAAGATTGACGGTTTGGCCATTGCCATCCACTACGATGCCGACGGCAAGCTCTTTCAGGCCGAGACTCGGGGCGATGGCTTCAAGGGCGACGACATCACCCGCAACGTTCTCGAGATCGCCGACATCCCGCGCAAGATTCCTCAGGGCCATGTCGAGGTCCGGGGCGAGGTCTACATGCGACTTTCGGTCTTCAAGCGATACGCCGGCGAATTCGCCAACCCCCGCAACCTCGCGGCTGGCGCGGTGAAGCAGAAGGATCCGAAGAAAACCGGCGAATACGGCTTGAGCTTCTTCGGTTACGAGGTGCTGGGCCGGGCCATCGAAAAGGAAATCGACAACCTCCGTTGGTTGAAGAAGCTCGGCTTCACCCCCATCGACGCTGAGCTGTTGGAGAATAAGCCCGAGGAACTGGAGCGGGCTTATCAAGATCTGCTCGGCAAGCGCGAGAAGCTCGACTATGAATTGGACGGCGTCGTCTACAAGGCCAACCTCATCGCCGACCAGGTCCGCTTGGGCGCCAGCGCCCACCATCCGCGCTGGGCCATCGCTTACAAATTCCAGGGCGATTCGAGCACCAGCGTGCTCCGCGAGGTCGAGTGGAGCGTCTCCCGCACCCGAGCGATCACGCCGATCGGGATCATCGATCCGGTTCGCTTGAGCGGGGCGACCGTCAGCCGAGTTTCGCTCCACAACTACGGCTTGATGAAGAAGATGGGCGTCTCGATTGGCGCCAAAGTCTTGGTGATGCGGCGGGGCGGGGTCATTCCCAATTTGGAACAGGTCCTGGAGCCGACCAAGAAGCTGGTCGAGGCTCCGAAGAAGTGCCCCTCCTGCGGCTTTCCCACCGAAATCGTCGATGATTTTCTCTACTGCACCAATTTGAAGGGCTGCCGCAGCACCAAAATCGGAGAATTGCGCCACTTCGTCGACGTCCTCGAGATCGAGGGCTTCGGCGAAAAAATGCTCGAGCAGCTCTACGACAATGGCTTCGTCGAGGATTTGCCCGATTTCTTCCGTCTTACCAGAGATGACATTCTCAGCTTGGAGCGCACCGGTGACATCCTCGCCACCAAGCTGATCGATCACATTCAGTCGCGGCGGAAGATTCCCTTGGCGCTTTTTATCCGGAGCCTTGGGATACCGGAGCTCGCCAAGAGCTCGAGCCAGCTTTTGGTGAAAAACTTTCGAACCCTCGAAAAAATCCGCTCAGTCACCGAAGAAGAGTTGGCCGAGATCCACGGCATCGGCCCGGTCATCGCTCGCGAGGTGGTCAAGGGCTTGAAGGCGAAGGCCAAGATCATCGACAAGCTCTTGAAGCACGTCACGATCGATGAAAAAAGCGCGGCCAAGGAGGGCAAACTCTCGGGCAAGAGCTTCCTCTTCACCGGCAAGATGGCCACGATGGAGCGGGGCTCGGCCGAGAAAGCGGTCGAGGCCCTGGGCGGCGAAATCGCCGGCGGTGTCAGCAAGGACCTGGATTTCCTGGTGATCGGCAGCGAGGGTTATAAGAACCGGGAGAAGGGTAATAAGTGGCTGAAGGCCGAAGCCTTGGTGCAAAAAGGCGCCGAGCTCAAGATCGTTTCCGAAGAGGATTTTTTGGCAATGATCCAGTAAAAAACAAATTTGCTATATATAAAATATAATATTATCAAGCACTTAAATTTATTATTAAAATAAATTGCAATTTTGCTGAACTTTGACCGATAATCTTTTCGATGCAACCGAACCTCGACAAAATCTCCGAGCTCAAGGTCGACCGAGGTAGCGCCCAATTTCTCGGAAAAGTCTTTTGGAACTTGATGGAGCATTGGGACATCAAACCTCGCGACCAAGCGCTCCTTCTCGGCGTGAAGTTTCACGCGACCAAGCTCAAGGAATGGCAGGCTGCACAAACTATTCCCGAGGATCCCGATAAATTCTGGCGGGTAGGGCATCTTGCCGGAATCCATAAGAACCTGCGGATCCTCTTCCCTTACAATCGCCGGGCGGCTTACGACTTCATGCAGACTCCTCAATCGTTCCTCTTCGAAGGGAAATCGCCGATGGAGATCATCCGCGCCGGCGGCGAGATCGGGAGCCTCGCGACCATCGCCGCCGTTCGTCGTCGCCTCGATCAGGCTCGGGTTTGATCATGTCCGACAAGCTTCCGGTTTTCGATCCCAAACCCTATGACCAATGGGTGTATCGTAACATCGCGACCTGCGACCCGAGGCAAGCCCTCTACGATGACCTAACCGACGAAGGGGACAAGCTGGAGCGATTGGTTCAGGCGAGCTCGGGCATCGATCATGCCCGCTTGTTGGAGATGCATCGTCCCTTCCAATATGGAAATTTGGACGACGATCTTCTGCGAGTTTTCAAGCGGGAGAATTGGCGCTTGGGTCGCTTCGGCGACGGTTTAAGCTATGGGGTTTGGTACAGCGCTGAAGCCGAGCGCACCTCAATCCAGGAAGCGGGATATTGGGCTTATCGTCTCGCGCTTGACAACGTATTGCCGCGAGGTGAAGTCTATTCGGCGGATCGAACGATGTATCGAGCTCGCCTCCAGTCGGAGCGCTCATTGGATCTGACGATTTGGCGATCCTGCTTCGAAAATCTCATCCATCCCAGAAACTACAACTTCTGCCACAAGGTCGGACAAGCGGCGCGAGTCGCTGGAATCGAGTTATTGCGGAGCCCCTCTGCCCGCGACGTTGCGGGAATTTGCACTCCCGTGCTCGAGGCTATGGCGATCAAGGAGGCGAGCGCGTGCGACTTACTTCGCTTCCACGTTCGACCGGACGGCGGAATCGCAGTGAACTCTTCTGCGGGGATTTGCATGGCATTGCAGGGGGTGGAATTTGAGAATCCGCACCGAATCTCCTAAGCCGCGCTTAGTTCGAGCATTCGCTTTAATGGTAGGTAAGCTTTCCGCCGTAGCTCCTCATCCATCACAATCTCCGGCGCTTCGTTCTTCATGCAAAGGTAGAGTTTCTCCAAGGTGTTGAGCCGCATGTAGGGGCATTCGTTGCAGGCGCAGCCGCTGTCGTTGGGGCCTTCGATGAAGGTCTTGTTCGGCGAGGCCTTGCGCATCTGGTGCATAATTCCCGACTCGGTCAATACGATGAATTTTTTCTTCGGCGAAGTCTGGCTATACTTCAGCAGCGCCGAGGTCGAGCCGACGAAGTCGGCATGGCGCAGCACCGCCTCTTCGCATTCGGGATGGGCGACGACCTCGGCGTCGGGATGCTCCAGCTTGAGCGCCACGATCTTCTTTTCGTTGAAGGTCTCGTGGACGATGCAGACACCCTGCCAGAGCGTCATCGGCCGTCCGCTCTTCTCCATTAAATAACGACCTAAGTGGCGGTCGGGACCGAAGAGGATCTCGCGGTTCTTCGGCACCGAAGCGATGATCTTCTCGGCGTTGCTCGAGGTGCAAATCACGTCGGAGAGGGCTTTGATCTCGGGATTGGAGTTGATGTACATCACGACGTAGGGATTCTTGAGCTTGGACTTGAATTGCAGGAAGGGCGCCGGCGGACAGGAGTCGGCCAGCGAGCATCCGGCCTGGAGGTCGGGCAAAAGAACCCGCTTGCTCGGGTTCACGATCTTGGCGGTCTCGGCCATGAAGCGGACACCGCAGACCACCAAAGTGTCGGCCGGCGATTTTTCGCAGTATTGGGCCATGGCCAGGGAGTCGCCGACGAAATCGGCCAGATCCTGAATCTCGTCTTCCTGGTAATAGTGGGAGACGATGACGGCATTGAGCCGTTTCTTCTCGGCGGCAATTTTCTCCAAGGTGTCCATGCTAAATTATTAGGACCAATTCAGGCCCCTGTAAAGGGTTGCGGCGAAAACAGCTCTAGGCTAAGGGGGGCCATGCGAATCCTCATCACCGGAGGCGCCGGATTCATCGCTTCCCACATTCAAGACCAATACCTGGCCGCTGGCCACGAGGTCGCCGTGCTCGACAACTTGGCGACCGGACAAAAGGCTAATCTCTCGCCGAAAACTCGCTTCTATGAATTGGACATCCGCGACCCCGGCGTCGATCGGGTTTTTGCCGAGTTCAAACCCGAGGCGATTTCGCTCCACGCCGCTCAAATGGATGTCCGCCGTTCGGTCGATGATCCGGTTTACGACTGCCAAGTGAACGGTCTGGGCATGCTCAACCTGCTCGAAGCCGCCCGCCGCCACGGCGTGAAGAAGGCGATTTTCGCCTCCACCGGCGGCGCGATCTACGGCGAGCAAGAAGTTTTCCCGGCCGGCGAAAGCCACCCGACTCAGCCGGCCAGCCCCTACGGAATCACCAAGCTGCTCGGCGAGAAGTATCTCCATTTCTACCAGGAAACTTACGGCATCGAGAGCGTGGCCCTGCGCTACGCCAACGTCTACGGTCCGCGGCAAAATCCCCATGGCGAAGCCGGCGTGGTGGCGATTTTCGCCCTCAAGCTTTTGAAAGGCGAGGTGCCGACGATCAACGGCGACGGCCTCCAAACCCGCGATTACGTTTTCGTCGAGGACGTGGTCCGGGCGAATTTGCTGGCGCTGAAGCCCAGCGTCCGCGGCATTTACAATGTCGGAACCGGCATCGAGACCGACGTCGTCCAGGTTTTTCAGGGCTTGGCCCAGGTGGCCGGCGTCGAAGCTGCGCCGAAGCATGGCCCAGCCAAGGCCGGCGAACAAAAGCGCAGCGTCATCTCGGCGGCCAAGATCGGGCAGGAGCTGGGATGGAAACCGCAGATTCCGCTGGCTGAGGGCCTGAAGCGCACCGTAGAATATTTTCGCACTAAAGTGTCATCCTGAGATCCGAAGGATCGAAGGAACTCATACCCACCAAGGCAGTCGGAGGTCCT
>JBIOXX010000510.1:0-19689 GCA_044869875.1 bacterium
CAGGCCGGCAACGCCGGCGAAGGCGCCGAGCAAGGAGAAGGCCGAGTAGACCAAGTTCTTGGAAAAGGCGATCAACGCACAGGCGGCGATGGTCATCGCGCTTAGACCGGTGAATACAAGTGGCTCTATCGGATTCATACGCTCAATAAATCCCACCGCTAAACATCAGCGGATTGTTAATGCAAAGTTTCTTTGTCCGGGACGTCCTCGACCGCCGGCTCAACGGTTTTCTCAACGGCTTTTTCGGCCGTTTCCAACGCCGGTTCGGCCGCTCCGGCCTCGGCATCGCCCTTGTCCTTCTTCGGCGGCTTGTAGGGCACGACGTAGTCGCCCTCGGGGACGAAATGCGAAATCATCTCCTCCAAGGAGTAGGCCGCCCGCTCGAACTCGGGGATGAAGTGGATCGCCCCGGTCGGGCAAGGCTCGGTGCAGAGCCCGCAGTACATGCACTTGGCCATGTCGATGTCGAATTGCGACATCGCCCGGCCCACCGGCGAATCCTTGGCCACCGTGATCTTGATGCAATCGATGGGGCAGGAGGTCTCGCACATCAGGCAGGCGGTGCAGGTATCCATCTCGACCTTCAGCCAGCTTCGGCTCCGCTCCGGCATCAGCTCGCTGACCGGGCGGGGGGTCTTGTCGGGATACTGGATGGTCACCGGCCGGCGAACCAAGTGGCTCAGCGTGATCGTCAGGCCCTCGAAAATCGAGGCCGCCGATTCCCGAATATTTTGAAAATACTGTCCGACCGCGGAAGCCATGGATCCAATCCTCTAAACGAAAGGGGTCAATTGCACTTCAGCCCGGGCGGTGCGGATCTGCCACAGGACCCGGTAGAAGTAGTAAATCGTCAGCAAAGCCCCCAAGCCGAAGAGCAAGTAGCTCACCTTGGGGGCGCCATGCGGGAAAAGAATCAACCAAAGGGCGGCGCCGATCACGCAGATGAATCCGATCGGCACCAAATATTTCCAGCACAGCGTCATCAGTTGGTCCATCCGGATGCGCGGCAGGGTCCAGCGCAGTTGGATGACCAGGAAGATGATGACCAGGCACTTGGCCTGGAAGAGAATCAATTGCAGAACTTGGGGCAGCCAGCTCGCTGCCGCGGCCGCCTTTTCGGTCAAGGACGCCGGGACCTGCCAGCCGCCGAGGAAGAGCGTCGTCAAAATGGCGGCCATCACGTAGAGGTTGGCCCACTCGGCGAAGAAGAAGAACACGAAGCGCATCCCCGAGTATTCGGTGTTGTAACCGCTAACCAGCTCGCTCTCGGCCTCGGGAAGATCGAAGGGAGCCCGGTTGCCCTCGGCCACCAGCGAGGTGAAGAGGATGAAGAAGGCGACCAAGGTAAAGGGATTGGCGAAGAGGAACCACTGCCAGGGATGGGCGCCCTGCTGAGCGATGATCGACTGCATCGAGAGCGATCCGGCCGGGAGCAGCACGGTCAGGGCCGCCAAGCCGGCGGGAATCTCGTAGCTGATGACCTGGGCCGCCGCCCGCATGCCGCCGAGCATCGACCACTTGCTGCCCGAGCCCCAGCCGGCCATGACCAAGCCGACGACGGTAAGCGAGGAAGTGGCGAAGATGTAAAGGATGCCGACGTTCAAATCGGCGACGATCAGCTTGCTGGCGAAGGGCAAGGCCACGAAGGTCGTGAACATGCCGAGGAAGACCAAGTAAGGCGCCAGGATGAAGAGCGGCTTGTCGGCGTCTTTGGGAATGAGGTCTTCCTTCAGCAGACTCTTAATGCCGTCGGCCAAAAACTGGAGAATGCCCTGAGGGCCGACCCGGTTGGGGCCAATCCGATCCTGCATGCGGCCGGCAATACGGCGCTCGACGAAGCTCAAGATGCCGGCAAAGGGCGAGACGAAAACCAGCAAGACCAGGAGGGCCACGCCGAATTGGACGATGGTCTCAACCAGCCAATAGGGCGTCCGCCAAAGCAAGTTCTCGTGGAGATATAAGGCTAAGCTTTCCATTATCGGTCAATCTCCGGGGCCACCACGTCCAAGCTCGCGATCAAAGTGACCAAGTCGGCGATCATCATGCCCCGGCTCACTTTCTGGATGATCGACATCCCGGTGAAGGAGCCGGTGCGGATCCGAAGCCGGAAGGCCTTGGCCGAGCCGTCGCTGATTAGGTAGTAGCCGATGTCGCCGCGCGAGGACTCGGTGCGAACATAGGCCTCGCCGGCCGGCGGCTTCAAAATCTTGGGCATCTTGGCCAGGATCTCGCCCTCGGGAATGCGGGCGAAGCATTGACGCAGGATCTTGATCGACTCCAGCACCTCGCGAACCCTCACGATGTAACGGTCGTAGCTGTCGCCGACCGCACCCTTCTCGCCCGAGCCGACGCAGACCTTGAAATCCAACTCCGGATAAATCGAATAAGGCATGTCGCGGCGAAGATCGAAATCGATGCCCGAGGCCCGCAGATTGGGGCCGACCAAGTTGTAGGCGATGGCATCCTCGCCGTTGATCGTTCCAACATTGGCCAAACGCTCGATGAAGATCTTGTTGTCGCTGACCAGGCGCTCGAATTCCCGCATGTGGGGCTCGAACTGGTCGAGGAAGGCCAGGGTCCGCTCGCTGAAATTGGGCGGCATGTCGTAAGAGACGCCGCCGATCCGGACGTAATTGTAAGTCAGGCGCTGGCCGCAGAGCGCTTCCATCAAATCGTTGACCTTTTCCCGCTCCTTCAAAGCGTGAATGAAGGGAGTGGCCGCGCCGACGTCCATCGCCAGGGCGCCGATCGAGAGCATGTGGGAGATGATCCGGTTGAGCTCGGCCGCGATGACCCGGAGGTATTCGGCCCGCTTCGGCACTTCCAAGTTCAGCAGCTTCTCGACCACCATGGCGTAGCCTTGGTTGGCGTTCATCGCCGAAAGGTAGTCGGCCCGGTCGGTGTAGGGCATGAAGCCGTTGTAGTCGCAGATCTCGCCGATCTTCTCGATCGAACGATGCAAATAACCGACGTCAGGCATGGCCTCGCTCATCACCTCGCCGTCGGTCTTCACCACGAAGCGGATGACTCCATGGGTCGACGGGTGCTGAGGACCCATGTTGAGCAGCATTTCTTGCGACTGTATCGACATAAAACCTTTAATTCAGCAGCGAGGGCCTAGTCGTGGCCATGCCGCGGTATTCTTCCTGTTCCTTGTAATCCTTGCGCAGCGGGTGACCGACCCAATCGTCCGGCAACATGATCCGCCGAAGGTCGGAATGACCCTCGAAGATCATCCCCAGCAAGTCGTAAGCCTCGCGCTCCTGCCAGTTGGCGGTGGGATAGATCCCTTCCACCGTCGGCAGCTTGGGATTGCTCTTCGGCACTTTCACCTTCAGGGTCAGCGAGTGCCGCTTGGAGTAAGAGAACAAATGGTAGACAACCTCGAGATCGTCGGGCGGCGCGTCGACGCCGGTCAGGTTGCTCAGGCAATCGAAGGCCAGCTCGGCATCGTCGCGGCAGAAAGTCAGGATCTCGGCGATCTTGGCCGCCGGAACCGTCAGAAAGGGATCGCCGGCCCGATCGGCGGTCGGCACCGAACCCTCGTACTTCTCCGCGAGCTTTTTTTGAATTTCGTCGAAGCCCATCAAATCAACCTCTACGCCACCGCGCGGCGCGCAAACTTTTCCTTCATCATTTTCTCTTGGATTTTGAGCAGGCCCTGGGTCAGCGCCTCGGGGCGCGGCGGACAGCCCGGGACGTAGACGTCGACCGGGATGATCTTGTCGACGCCCTTCACCACCGAATAAGCCAGCTGGAAGAGACCGCCGCAGTTGGCGCAACTTCCCATCGAGATGACGTATTTCGGCTCGGGCATTTGCTCGTAGAGAATCTTGGTCCGCAGCGCCATCTTGTAAGTCAGGGTGCCGGCGACGATCATCAGATCGGACTGGCGGGGCGTGGCCCGAAAAACCGCGCCGAAGCGGTCCAAATCGGAGCGGGGACCGCCGGTCTGCATCAGCTCGATCCCGCAGCAGGCCAGGCCGAAGAGCAGGTACCAGACCGAGGAAGCCCGAGCCCAATTGAGGACGTCGTCGACCTTGGTCGTTACGATATTGTCGGGCAGTTGGCCCTTGATCGTGGGAAACATCTCATTCACTCCTGTGGTTTAGCTCGCGACGGGCCGACGCGGGCTGATCAGCGTCGCCGATTCGGGCGTGCTCTTAGCCAAACGCTCGTCGGGCACCACTTGCTTGAACCACTTCAAATCGCCTTTCACCCAAACGTAGAGAAGTCCGACGAAGAGAATCAAGGCGAAAACCAGTATTTCAATGAAGGCGGTCCACCCTTTTCCCTGGGCGATCCAGTCCTTGAAAATCGTCGCCACCGGGTAGACGAAGGCGATCTCGACCGAGAAGATCACGAAGGTGATGGCGACCAGGTAGTAGCGGAGATTGTAGTTGATCCAGGCCCCCTCGGCCGGGATCTCACCGCACTCGTAAATCAGCTCTTTTTCGGGCGTGGGAAAGGAAGGCCGAACCAGCCGGCTGACCAGCAGACTGACGCCGACGAAGCCGGCCCCGACCAAGATAAAAACCAATACATTCGCGAAGTTAAAAATCATGGCTTCCCAACCGCAATAGGCGCGGGTGCTATAAGACAGCCGCGGAAGCAGCGTCAAGGAAAATGGGCCGGTTTGGAGGGGTTACCTAAGGACTAGTTGAGCTTGGCTTTGACGAACTTCTCGATCTCGAGAATGTTGTCGTTGTACAGGCCCTGAAACTGGACCGCCACACCCCGGCGATCGTCGCTTTCGCTGCGCAAAATTTCGGCGCTCAGCTTGACCGGGCTCTTCCGGTTGGGAAGGTGGATGACGACGTCGAGTTTCTGGAATTCGGAGAGTTGGGCCGGATCGATCTGGAGGAACATCCCACCGCAACTGATGTTGGAGCTGGTGGTCTTCAGCTTCTCTTCACCGACCTGAAGATCCACCGGTAGCTCGGCATCGACTCGACGGAAGATTCTCTTCTCGATGTAGTTCACGATACCCTCGATCATTCACCACCAACGGAGATCCTACCTGTTAGAGCGGGGCGCCTCGAAAATTCGCCCTGCCTTCAGCCCTGAACTAGGATTTATCCACAGGGCTGTCAACAGCTATAAATAACGCCTCGCGTTGGCTCTGGACTCTGTCCAATATTGACTAAGCGCGTTAAATTCCTCAGCTTTTGAAATCCTTCGGCTTTTGAATTTTAACCGACCCCGCTCCTTGACAGGCCCGATTCGAGGTGGAGATAATCGCGAAGGAAAAACCATGCAAGACTACCTCTCGATCACCCGATTGCAGGACTATATCGGCCGCAAGGTCGAGATTATTGCGTTCGACATCAGTTATATGGGCATTTTAACGCACGTCGATTACGACAGCGGAACGCTCAAAATCGTCGACGGCGACGATTTCGCGATCTTGGAGATCGAGCGGGTGGAGTCGTTTAGTTTGGTGGAGTGACCGGAAAGAGGATCCGTAGTGGATCCTTCGTCGCTACGCTCCTCAGGATGACGGTCTATTTACTGTAAACCAATGTTGGTCACTTGAATGTCGCGCTTCCGGGTAAAGTCGGAAATCTTCACGAACAACTCGTCCTCTTCGCGATTGGAGCTCTTCAGGTCGGTGATGAAGCTCTTGGCCACGTTGGTGATGCTCACTTTCGAGCCGCTGCCTTGGGGCGTCACCTTGACCGCCATCCGGTAGTAGGCGCCGACCGTTCCATAGTCTCGTTTTCCAAAAACGATGACGTAGTGCGAATCAGCGGTCGCCGGCTGCCAATAGGTCTCAAGGGTCATCCCCACGTCATCGGCCTGCTTCAGCGAATAGCCGCGAAAGATCAGCGCCTCCTTGGCCGCACGATAGGCCTCGGCCGGCGGCACCGCGAAATACTTCACGATGGCCTCGGATTCTTGAACCGAGCCGTAGAGCTTAGGCTTGCTGCAAGCCGCCAGGGCTCCCAACACGAGAAGAATCGTCAGAGCATGCCATGCGCGATGAAATTTCATGAAGATCTCCCTCTGCGTAAGAATAGCACCATCAGCGCTGCCAACAAAAGGATCCCGCCGAGGAACTGGGAGGTGCTGAGCCAGCCCTGGATGACGTAACCGCGCTCGGCGTCGCCGCGGAAGAGCTCCAAGACGATGCGGCTGAACGCGTAAGTTATTAGATACAAAAGAAGAATTTGGCCGTCAAACGCTTTCTTCCGGCTGTACCAGGCGAGAAAGACGAAGATCGCCAGGTTGGCTCCGGCTTCGAAGAGTTGAACCGGGTAAAGCGGAGTTCCAGCCGGCGCCAAGCTCTCGGGAAGGCCTGGATAGCGAACCGCGTACCAAGCCCTAAGATCGCAACCCCGGCCGTAGCAGCAGCCGGCAAGGAAGCAGCCGATTCGGCCGAAGGCGTGGCCCAGCGCGACGCCGGGCATGAAGACGTCGGCGACCTTCCAGAAGCTCCAAGAATGGCGCTTCAAGTAAAACCAAGCGGTGAAGATGCAGGCGATGAGCCCGCCGTAGAAGACCAAGCCGCCTTCCCAGATCTTGAAAATGGCCGCCGGATCTTTTGCATAGTGCGGCCAATCGACGGCGATGAAGGCGAGACGCGAGCCGACGATGGCCGCGAGCATCAGCCAGAAGGCCAGGTCGATCATGGCCGGCGCCGGCAATCCCTCTTTGGGGGCGCGGTAGCGAACCCAAGCCAACGCGGCCAAGAACCCGATCGCGACCATCAGCCCGTAGCTATGAACCTTCAAACCGCCGAGGTTGAAAAGGAGGGGATGCACGGCTTTTTCATGACTCGACCCTCCGGCCTTTACAAGGCAATTCTCCAAAGGCACATTGGGCGCATGGCCCCTCGCTTCGTCGCTCTCAGCCTGCTCGGCCTCCTCGCCGCGACGGCTTGCGGAAATTCGCCGGAAGAATTGCAGCAGCCCTCGCCGACGCCCTCGGCATCGCCGATTCCCACTGAAACGCCTTCGGCCGAAACCGTTCGATTCTTCGCCTTCGGCGATTGGGGAACCGGCGAGCAGCCCCAAAAAGACGTCGCTACGGCGCTGGAAAAATTTTGCCCCGATCGAGGCTGCGATTTCGGCCTGTTGCTTGGCGACAATTTCTACGACATCGGCGTCGCTTCGGTCAGCGACCCGCAATGGCAGGACAAGTTCGAATCGATCTACTCGCTCGACCTTCCCTTCTATGCCTTGCTTGGCAACCACGACTATGACGGGAACGAGCAGGCCGAAATCGACTACAGCGCTCTCTCGGCGCGCTGGAAAATGCCGGCCCGGAATTATCAAATCCGCCGGCCCGAGAGCCAAGACCCGCCGCTGCTCGAGATCTTCGTTATCGACAGCAATGCCGTCGATGCCGCCAGCGCCGCCGAGCTCCAAGCCGCGCTCGAGGCATCCCAGGCCCGCTGGAAAATCGCGGCTCTCCACCATCCGCCCTACAGCAATGGTCCCCATCCCGACGATGAGCTGGGCCAAAATGCCTTCCTCCTGCCCCTGCTCTGCCCGGAGACCGATGCAATCCTGGCCGGCCACGACCACTTCTTCGCCCACCTCGACAATCCCGACGACGGTTGCCGCTTCCAGGAATTCATCGTCGGCACCGGCGGACGCACCTTGTATGCCTTCCAAAACGACCCGCGAGCCCTCTTCGCCGAAGCCGAGTACGGCTTTGCCTGGATCGAAGCCACCGCCGAATCCTTGGCCTTGGAATTTCGCCGCCGCGACCTGACTCTGGGTTATTCCTTTCGACTCGAAAAAACGATTCCCTGACGCGGCGCCTATGATTTTTGACGCAGCTTCAGGCTCCGCGCATCTTGTGGATTCGCCGTGCCGAGCGCTAAAATGTAACGAAAGGGAATTTTATGCGCTCGCGATCAATGAAGCGAATTTTGAGAGCGGGTTTGGCGGCCAGCCTGGCGATGGCGATCCTCACCGTCCTGGCGGCGCGGATTGGAATGCCCTTTCTGAACTGGAGCCGCACTCTCTCCGAGCCTCTCGGCAATCCGGTGTTCGGCTACCTGCTGTTCCTTGCCCTCGGCGTCCTCGTCGCCCTGATCTTCGCCCTCCTCTTCCACGATCACTTGCCGGGCCAATCCTGGCAACGCGGCTTTCTCTTCGCGGTCATGATGTGGGTTTTGACCGGCGCGGCCCTGGCTCCCTTGCTCGGCCTGGGCTTCTTCATGGGCAGCGTCGTGGCCTCCTTCGGCACCTTGGCGACCTACCTTGGCTATGGAGGAGTGCTGGGCTATCTCTGCGATGTTTGATATTCCTCGAAAACGATGAAGAAAAAGTCCCGCGCCCTGGTCCTCATTGCCCACGGCAGCCGACTCGAGGCGGCCAATGAGGAAATTCGCGCGCTGGCCCTTCGCCTCGAGGGCCGCTTGGGCTATCCGGTGGTTGGCGCCTTCCTCGAGCTGGCCCGGCCCTCGATTCCCGAGGCGGTGGACTTGGCCCTCCAAACCGGCAGCGGCGAAATCTTGATCCTGCCCTATTTTTTGACGCAGGGCCGGCATGTCCAAGAAGATATTCCGGCCATCCTCGCCGAGAAAGCCCGGGCCTATCCCGAGACGCCGCTCAAGCTTCTGCCTTATTTGGGCTCTCAAGAAGAAATTTTAGGATTGCTCGAAAGCCTGGTCGGCGAGCTTCAGTAGCCCGATCCCGAGCCGCCTTGAATGGTGTTGACCACGCCGCCGCCGGGAGGCGGAGCGCCGCGCTTGACCGCTTGAACCTCGCGGCGGATCTCTTCCATGACGAAGATGAACTGAGCCTGCTGCTTGGTGTTGAGGTGCTTCTTGGCCTCGGCGAACATCCGGTCGTCGACCTTGTCGATGTCGGCCTTGGCGGCACTGATCTGTTGGATGAGGCCTTGGATCTGAGCCTCGGTGCCGCTGCCCGAGACCTCGCGCAATTTGAGGGTGAGCTGGCGGATTTTCGTTCGGTCCGCGGTTTTCTCGCGGCGGTATTTGCGCAGAACTTGGCTGATCTGCTCGGATTGGGCCGGGGTCAAGGCCAAGGCGTTGTTAAGGCGGATCATCACCAACTCATGAATTTGCTGGCGGCGGGCTTCGAGCACCGCGGCTTCCTGAGCGTCCTTGGAGTCCTCGGCGAAAGCCGATGGGCTGAACAATCCCAGCGTCAACAACAAGGCGAGGTGAAAAAAACGCCGCTTCATGATGCCTGCTCCCCAGGCCTTTTTTGCAGCCTTTGAATGAGCTGGTCCAATTCCTGTCCCGAGAGATCTTGAAGATCAACGCCCTCTTCGAGCAGCTCGTCTCTACCATTGCCTAAAATTCGCCGTTCCATGTTTTGGGCTAGGCCTTCCAATTGCTCGGGGTTCAGGGTTTCCAGCTCCAGGATGCCGGCGCCGGTCACCGAAGCCTGTCCATCGGTGAGCGTGAGCAGAGCCGTCGACCAAGCGAAGCTCGGGGATTTCCGTTCCTGCCACCGGGAGAGCCCAATGAACAATAAAAGCACCGCGGCTGCAAGCGCCAAGGCAGGCTGCCAGGCCCGAGCTTTACGGGACGGGCTTTCGGCGGCGATGGCTTCACGGATTTTCTTTCTTTGGGCCGCAAAGAAGAGCTCACCGGGATCGGAGTCATCGAGGCCTGGGAAGGCAGCGGCCAAGCGGCGGAAGGACTCGGCTTCGGCCCGGCAATGGGTACAGGCCGCTAAATGAGCCTGAAACTCAGCGCTAGGCTCCGCTTCGAGGGCCTCAGCTGCCAGGTTTTCTTGGATTTTTTCACATTGCGTCATTGCGGACCTTCTTCTGAATCCAGCCCTTCAGACTCTTCATCGCGTGGTGAAAGTTAACTTTAACCGCCGTTTCGGTGCTCTTCAGCAGCCGGGCGATCTCTTTGAAGGGCAATTCCTGTTGGAGACGGAGCAAAACCACCTCTTTTTGCCGCGGCGGGAGGTCGGCCAGTGCCGCCTCGAGATGGGCCCTTTGAAAGGATCGCTCTTCTTCGGCCTGGCGCTCCTCGTAGCCCGGATCGGCCAGGTTGAGCGGCAATTCTTCCATGTTCCGCTTGGCCTTGACCAGCTCGGTCCGGCAGAGATTGATCGCGATGGCGCAGAGCCAGGTCTTGAAGGAGGACTCGAAGCGAAAGCCGGCCAGGGCCCGGTAGGCCTTCACGAAGGTCTTCTGGGTCACTTCGTCGGCGTCCTCGGCCTGGCGGAGCATACGCAGGGCCAAGTAATAGATCGGCCGCTGATAGCGCCGGACCAGGCGATCGAAAGCCTCGGCGCTGCCGGCCAGGACGGCCTCGATGTCTTTTCGGTCTTCTTCCCGGTCCTTGGGTTCCATTCGTGGGAGCCTTAAACTAAAGCTTGCGAAAAAATGCCACGGCATTATGTCTGCCCCAATTATGCCAAGCACCGCCAATCGACTCGAAGATCATTGGCCCCAAGCCAAGAAACGGATCCTCCAGGAATGGGATCTCCTAACCGACTCCGACCTCGAGCGCGGCGGCCGCCAATTCGACAAAATCGTCAGCCTAATACGCCGGCGCTACGGCGGACGGGTCGAGATCATTCAAGAGGCCGCCATCCGCGACGCCCTGAACCGTTTGCTGAGCAGCTTGGAAGACGAGCCGGCGGCTTAAAGGCGAAATAATTTGACGGCCTTCCCAGCCCGAATTATTCTCTAAATAGCCTAAATTTTTCAGAAATCGAGATGAGCCTATGAAAAAATCCCTCTTGATCCTCGCCCTTTCAGCCTTGGTTTTTAGCCCCGCGATCAGCCATGCCGACGGGATGCCGGAAGGTCCGGCCCCGACTCGCCGCTATCGCCCGGCCCAGGGCGCGGCCGCCGAGCCGCTGCCTCCGCCGCCGACCTGCGTCTCCCATTCGCCCTCGCCCAAGATCGAGCTCGTTTCCTTCAATCCCAACCAACCGGCGGGCAAGATCGTCGGCTCCATCCAAGAATGCGTCACCACGATGTACGACGTCCTCCGGCTCCTCTCCGGACCCAACACCATCGGCCTCAAATATCCCGAAGAGCACGAGCGTTGGGGCTACTACTGGCTTTGGGCTTATAAACTGGGGAATCCGATCGAGGACACCATCGTCCTGATGGACAACTCCGGCAAGCGCATTACGAAGGGCAAGGATCCAGTCGAGCTTTACATCACTTTCAACGAGCATGACGTGGTCGAATCGGTCGAAATGGATCTGATCAAGAAAAAGAACAGCCAACAGGTGCTGTTTCCGTAATTGTCATCCTGGATGACAGACTATCCTTCAAAAATCGGCAAAATCTCTTCGAGGCAGCCGAAGCTATCGACGACGAAATCGGCCCGGGCCGCTTCCAAGGCCGCGCGAGTCGTCGAGCCGGTAGCCACCGCGACCGTGGTGAGGCCGAGCCTCCGCCCCGCTTCGACGTCGTGAACGGTGTCGCCGACCAACAAGATTTCCTCGGGCGCCACTCGTCGGCCCAATTTGTTCAAGCCCCGCTCCACCGCAAGCCGGGTCAGCTCGGGACGCTCGGCGTGATCCGAGCCGAAACCTCCGAAATGAAAAAAATGATCGAGCTTGGCGTGGCGCAATTTGTGGCCGGCGGTGCTCTCGAAGTTTCCGGTGGCCAGTCCGAGCAGGGCCAGGCCCCGCTGCTGCAAGACCTCCAATAACTGAAGCACCCCCGGCATTAGGCGAAAGCGCTCGGAGCGCGGGATCTCCTCGGCCATCGCCTTGGCATAGGCCAAAGTGACCTGCATCTCCTCCTCGGGCCGCGGCCGGCGGCCGAGATTCTTCTCGAAAAGCTCGCGGATCAGCGAAGGGTCGGTGCGGCCGTCGGGATGGACGTCGCGCCAGGCCCCTTCGATCCCATAGAGCTCGGCGAAGACCCGGTCAAAGGCGGCCTTGCCGGCTCCGCCGGTGAGCAGGAGGGTTCCGTCGATATCGAAGAGGACAAGTTTGCGCATGGCCAAAAAATCCCTATACTGTGCAAGGATCGGCTTTGCCAATCCGCGCTGCAAATTCGCAGAATTTGCGTAGTGAGTGCAAAGACCGGCTTTGCCGGTCACGCAGCAAATTCGCAGAATTTGCGTAGTGAGATAACCTCATGTTGCCCAAACCCCTGGTCGGAGTCATCGGCGTTTTGGACGCCTCCGAAAACGAACGCCAAATGGCCTTCGAAATCGGCAAGCTCATCGGTGCGATGGGCCTGGCCCTGGTCTGCGGCGGCTTGGGCGGCGTCATGGAAGAAGCCAGCCGCGGCTGCCAACAGGCCGGTGGCGTCGTGATCGGCCTGCTCCCCGGCGGCCGCAAGGAGGACGCCAACGATTACGTCACCTATGCCATTCCCACCAACCTCGGCCATTCCCGCAACATGCTCATCGCCCACAGCGCCGACATACTGGTCGCGATCGGCACCGGCTACGGCACCTTAAGCGAGATCGCCATCGCCCTGAAACTGGGAAAGAAGGTCCTCGGTTTCAAAAGCTGGGACGTCCAGGGCGTCACCCCCTGCAAGAGCCTGGTCGAGATCCAGGCCAACCTGGCCGAGTGCTTTGGCCATATCAGCACTAAATCATTGTTATTTAAGGATAATTAGTCTCTGGCACCGCGGTTGAAAATTCCGGCCTCCCCCGCAACTTAAGCCCGCCAACGCCGAAAAGTGGGGCGAATCTGGGAATTTGCAGGGGAACACGGGGGTGGTCCTCCTTTTAAGGCCATTTCATGAGCGGGGGCATCAAATACCGCTTATCACCGCGGGAGCGCACTCTTGTTGCCGATCAGCTCGGCATACTGGAATCGGTACGCGCGCGCCTTAAGGGAACCGGCGTCGACGCCCGGATCCCCGATCCGGAGATGGAAGTTTCGGTCGAGGAAACCGACGAAGAGATTTCCTACGAGCTCACCTACCCGGTGGATAACGATTACATCGCCGGCAACGGCCGGATTTACATCAAGGACAGCTATCGTCTGAGCCGCCGTGACGGCAAGCTGCTGGGCTTCGATCGCGCCGCCAGCCAGCAAGCCGGGATCAACGAGAACGTCCGCTTCTGGGTCGACATCGCTCGCCGCGATCATCCCAAAGAAAAGATCGCCGACGCTCCGGCTCATTTGCAAAAATTCCTCGACGACTTGAGCGGGCTTCCCAAGCCCGGAACCAAAAGCCCGGCCTTCAAAAACCTGCTCTCCGAAACCCTGCCCGGCCTGCATCGGCCGCTTCCGCCCAACTCCAAGGCTCTGTTCGATGAGAATTTCGAGGTCTTCGTCCCGGTCCGCGACAGCGTTCAGGATCTTGGCCTGCTGATGAAATTCCGCAGTCCTCAGACCGGGCTGACGCTGCGCCGCGAAGGCGGCAAATTCATCCTCGGCCTTCAACTCGTCCTCGATAACG
Organism: bacterium; assembly: GCA_044869875.1. Lineage (GTDB taxonomy): Bacteria > UBA10199 > UBA10199 > DSSB01 > DSSB01 > DATEDP01. The sequence continues at coordinate 13,333 of JBIOXX010000510.1, forward strand.
ATGTCGATCAGTCGCTGGAGGCCGAAAGCAACGGCCGGATTTATTTGAACGACGTTTACGAGATCGACGCCGCCAACGGTAAGGTCTTGAAGGCGAGCCGCAGCTTCACGCCGAGCAAAGTCGGCAGTGGAGCCTTCGACAAGGCCGCCCAGCGGCTGGCGGCCTTGAGCCCGCTGGATCCCAATCTTCCGGCTTTGCAGAAGCTGACCGCCGGCTGGCTCGAAGGCCTCGGTGCGCTTGAGCCCAAGGTCGTCGATGAAAAAAAATTCGATGAACCCAGCGACGCCTACGGCAAGGCCCTGTGGCGCTTGTATCAGGCCACCGGCGACGGCCCCAAGCCGGCCGAATTCCTCCTGCCCCGCAAAAACGGCGCGAAACTTCCGAGCGGCTCGGGCCTGCCCCGGGATCCGGAGCGCCGCCAGACGCTGCGCCGAGCTCTGGCCGCGATGCTTTCCGGCGATGAGCCGGCCTTGGAGAAGGAAGCGAAGGCCGAGGAAAGCGATCCGATCCTCCAATCCTTGCTTCACCTTTGGCGCAAGGAAAACGTCGCCGCCAAGCAGTCGCTATCGACCCTTCCCCGGGGAGATGAGTTGGGCCGACGGGTTCAAGAGCTGATCGATATACAGAGCCGGGCCCGCCGGCTGGATGAGGGCTTGTCGCTGCTGGACACGGCCCTGCAAGAACGGATGCAGCGCCAGAACAACGAAGACCGGGCCTGGGTCAAAGGCCTGGGCCGGGCCTTCGGCGGCGAGAGCGTGGTCAATCCCGAGATGCGGCGGGTCGCGGTCGACGGTTACATCCGCCGCCTTCGCGCTGCGCTGGAGCACGGCCGAATCGGCATCAACGAGGCGATTCAAGGTCTCGAGGGTGACGGTCCCTTCGAAAAAGAAGTCAAGGCCCTGCTCCGCGGAGATCCGGCCTTCCGCGAGCTGACCCAAGTCTTGGACGAGAGCGACGAAGAGCTGCGCCAAGATGGCCTGGTTCATCTCGCTCGCCGAACTTTAAAAGACGAACGCAAAATGCCGGCGACGGCCCTGGTTATCGCCGAACGTTACGCCGCCACCGATCCCAAGGCCGCATCGCTCCGGGATTGGCTGACCGGCCATGGGAGCTTCGGTCAGAAATTCGAATCGGCCCTCGGCCACTTCGGCCAAGAGGTTCTCAATCCCTTCACCTTGGGAACCATGATGCTGGCCGGCGGCGCATCCAAGCTCGGCAAGCTCGCCTTCGTGGAGTATTTCGGCAATTCCAGCCTCGGTTTGAGAATCGGAGCCGAGGCATTCTCGGTCGGAGTCGAGGCCACCACGTTCTTGGGCAGCGACAAGCTCTACCGCAGCATGTTCCAAACGCCGGTCGGGGTCTGGGATCGGGCGCCTCGCGATTTCGCCGGCACCTTGCTGGCCTTCGGCGTCTTGCGCGGCGGCGGCATCGCCGGCCGGCGGCTCCAGGGAAGTTTGCGCAATTCCGAAGCTTGGCAGACCTGGCTCCAGGGCCGAACTCAAATCGCTTGGGCCGAGAAGCCGCTCGAGCTGGCGGTGAGCTGGGGCAAGGCCGAAGGTCGGGGCGCGGCCGCGAAACAATGGGCCGGCAAGCTCGTCGCCGTCCCGCTGCGATACGTCGCCGAAACCGGCCTGCCCCGAGCCTGGCTGAAACCCAGCGCCGAATCGCTGGCTAGCCACGGCCTTACCGTGGCGTCCTTGATGACCGCCAACAGCCTGAGCCGTTTGGCCGGCTTGCGCCCGAGCTCGGCCCAAGGTTGGAAAGCCGACTTGGTCGACGACGCCCTGCTCTACGGAAATTTTTACGTCTCGGGCCAGCTCTTGCAGAGGATGGGGCCGAGCCGCATCGACTACCATTTGGCGGCCCTCGAGACCGCCGGTCCCCAGCCCGGCCGCCGCCAGGCGACCAAGGCCGCCAAGGCTGCCGAGCCCGCCGTTGAGACCTCCAATGAGCCGGCCAATGGCTTCGAGCTTCCACCCCAGTTCCGCGAAATCTCGGCCCGCTTCTCCAAAATTTTGCAGGGCTTACGCCGCCGAGCGAATTCGGAATCGGGCGAGGCCACGGCCGGCGAAAGCTCGGCCGCGCCGCGCTTCAAGCTCCCGGCTTGGCTGATCGGCTGGCGCACAGGACTGGCCGGTTTGCGTTGGCCTTGGCGCAGAACCAAGCCGGTTCCAATGCCAATCCAGAGTCCGCCGGAACTTTCTTCGAATGTTCCCTTGCAGCTACCTGCCGGCGATCCCGCCGCGGCTCGGGCTACGCGGCCGAGTTGGGCCGACACTCTGCCCCCACCGCCGGCCGAGACAAAGTTGCCCGAGCACTTCCTCATCCCCAAACCGCTGGAGCTTCCGCTGCGCTTCGTGCCCGGTAGTAAGACCAAGGTCTATCTCGCCGTCTCCTGGACCAAGAGCCACGACGACCGCGTCATGTTACCGGTCAGCAAGAACACCGCGAATTATGAGTGCATCCTGGGCCGCGAGGCGATCCAGGCCCGACCCGAAGCCGCCGGCATCGATCTGGGCTTCCCCAGCAGCACCAAGGGAATGGAAACCCAACACGCCAAAATTTCGCTCCAGGTGAAATTCAAGCTCGAGGCCATCTCCGACGCCCGCAATGTGATTCAAACCTTGGGCTCACCCGAAAGGATCACGGCCACCATTGAAAATCTTTCCGAGTCCGCGGGAACCTACGTCAACGGCAAGCCCGTCAAAAGCGTCGCTCTTAAGCCTGGCGATCGGATTCAATTCGGCAAGGACGGCCCCAGCGTCCTCTTCCATCAAGAAAGCCCCGACCAAGCACCGACCCTGACCCAAGGAATCGTCCCGCTCTCTCCGGCCAAGCAGTTCTGGACCGTCGGCCGGGAAAGCTTCCATGAGGAGGGCAGCCCCGACATCGCCTTTCCGATGTCGAGCCGCGACATCAGCCAAAAACAGGCTCGCATCCTGCGCGATGCCGAAGGCAACTATTACATCCAAGAACTCGGCCGAAACTCGACCTTGGTCAACGGCAAGCCAATCTACGGCACCCAGCCGCTGGAAAACCAGGATCTGCTCCGCTTCGGCGAAGGTCAGGAATTCATCTTCCGCAGCCCGCCCAAAGTCGATGATCGAAAAACCCTTACCTCGGATCCCGAGATTGAGCCCCAGCCGCGCTCCGAGCAAGCCGAGCCGGCCCAGGCCGAGCCACCGCTGCCTGCCGAGCCTCCGCCTTCGAATCCGCGGCCTTCCAACCCGCCGCCCAAGGCAGTGGAGCCCCAGCCGGCTCTCCTGGGTTCGGGGGCCATCCCGCTCAAGCTGCAAAAGAGCCTAGTCCTGCAAAACGATACCAGCGCCGATAAAGTAGATGTCCGGTCGGAAGGCGAGAGCCTTTCGGTAAGCATCCCCACCGCTCTGGCCAGGGTCGGCCGAACCACGGTTTTTCAGGACGGCGGGAGCTGGAAAATCCACAGCGAGGGAGGCAACGAGGCTATTTTGGTCAATGGCATTCCCCTACCCTCCAATATTCGCCTCCCTTTAAGCCCCGGCAGCGAGCTAAGTATCGCCGGGCTCCGCTTCAAGGTCGAATTTCCATAGAAAGTGTCATTCCGAGGACCCGAAGGGGCCGAGGAATCTCATACCCACCATGGTAGTCGGAGATCCCTCGCTTCGCTCGGGATGACAGCCGAACGGGGACTATTATTAAAGCTGGTAAAAAAAGCGTCCTTTGTGGAAAAATCCACGATAGCGAAGCAACCTGAAGGGGTCGGCCAACCGATCAATGGTGTAGGACGATCGTTTTGGGGAAAGGGATGCTCCCCCGTGGGTGATACAATCGAAAATAACTCAGTAAACTCTTGCAGTTACGAGGATTATTCCTCCTCGGTCTCGACTCCGGAATCTGGCCCGCTGGCTAGCTACCTCCCGGAGCCGGTTGTCGATCTGACTCAGACCCAGCCTCTCAGCTCCACTAGCTCGAGCGGCGATAGTTATTCTCAGCCGATCCACCTTCCCCGTCATCTTTCGCCCCATGACGGCATCCGCATCGCCGACGGTCAGGGCGGCTCGCGGGTTCTCGAGCTGATCGACCTGGTCCGAGAAGCTCGTTCCGATACTTCCGCTCGAAGCCAACTGCTGACCCTGGCTCAGGCCGCCGCCGCCGACCCTCGGATCACCAGCTCCTGCTTCGTGGCCAGCGAGGAAAACCTTCTCCCCATCTTGGCCCAATTGGGCTCGGAAGATCCGGTGGCCCGGCGCGAAGGCGCGCTCACTCTCCGTCAATTAATTCTTTCCAATCCCGAAGACCGGCGCCTCCAACAAGGCTTGTTGGCCACCGTCGACCAAATTGCCCGGCAAAATCCGAGCAATACCGAAGCTCGGCAGCTGCTGGTCGAGATTTATCAGGATTCTTCGCCGCGTAACTCCGGTTTGCGTCAATGGATGCAGAGCAATACGGCGGTCCCGAGCTACGTTTCCAATGCCGTCGCGGCCAATGGCAACAAGAGCGGCGGCACCTTGGCCCTGTCCTCAAGCCTGGGCGGCGATTCGGCAACGATTCCGGGTGCGGCGCCCCTCTCGGGCAGCGCGTCTTCGAACCAAGCTTCGAGCAGCGCGACGCTCACGCTCAGCCAATTGCTGGCCTTGCCAGGTTTCGCGCCCTTGGCGGCCTTGATCGAGGAGCGAACTCAGGGAACCCCCTTGCAGGGCCTCCCTCCCGAGGGAGTCGTCGGCTTCGCCTTGACCCACGCCGGTCTGCCGGCTTCGGAGTTCAAGGATCTACTCTATTTGCGGATCATGGCCGGGGCCTTGCCCTTGAACAGCTTCACCGGCAGCCAGTTCGGCCAATCGATGATCGTTGCCACCAATCTGGCCCGGGACATCCGCCGCCAACTCGACGGCCACGGCTCCTCCGACCATCGGACCCTTGCCGCCGGCGGCCCTGCCGCCGAAACCGAGCACGCCGGTGCTTCGGCCCCGCTCCGCTCCGTTCCGGCCCCCGCGCCTTCGGCTTTGGCTCTCGATCCGGCTTCACCGGTTCTGACCGTTGCCGCCAGCCAGCTCCAAGTTGGCTCGATCGCGGCCCACAGTTTCTTCATGCCGGCCTTGCTGACCTGCCTTTCGGGCATGCAGGGCGCGGCCTCCCAGCCCTCGACCTTGGGCCAGAGCGTCCTGGCCAGCCAAGCCTTCGGCCTCGGCGGCCACTCCCATTATCACGTCGAGGGACCGACCAACCTCGATGAGGACAGCCACCAAGGCTTCGGCGGCGGCTCCCAGGGTCAGCAAGACTCGGGCGAGCATGACCAGGACGGCCGCGAAGAGCAGAACCATCCCCAAGATTCCTACTACGCTTAAAAACAAGCCTTTTAGTGTTGACCCGTGAGGACGGCTCTCGCTAATCCTTGGCCTGCATGGAACCGCAAGCGATTGTCGTCAAAGGCGCCCGCCAGCACAATCTTAAGAACATCGACGTCCACATCCCGCGCAATAAGCTGGTGGTGATCACCGGACTCTCGGGCTCGGGTAAATCCTCGCTGGCCTTCGACACCCTCTATGCCGAAGGCCAGCGGCGCTACGTCGAATCGCTCTCGGCCTATGCCCGGCAGTTCCTCGAGCAGATGGGCAAGCCCGAGGTCGACACCATCGAGGGCCTCTCACCGGCAATCTCGATCGAACAGAAGACGATCAGCCACAATCCCCGTTCCACCGTCGGCACCGTCACTGAGATCTACGATTATTTCCGCCTGCTCTTCGCCCGGGTCGGCACGCCGACCTGCTACGTCTGCGGCAAGGAGATTCAAGCCCAGACCGTCACCCAGATGGTCGACCAGCTGCTCAAGCTTCCCGAAGGGACCAAGATCCACGTCCTGGCTCCGCTGATCCGGGGGCGGAAGGGCGAATACAGCCAGATGCTTCAGGGTCTGCGCGGCAAGGGTTTCGTCCGGGTGAAGATCGACGGCCAGACCTACGTGCTCGGCGAAGAGCCGGCGCTGGACAAGAAGAAGAAGCACGACATCGACCTCTTCGTCGACCGCTTGGTGGTCAACGCCGGCGCCAAAAGTCGGATGGCCGAATCGCTGGAGACGGCGCTCAAGTTCGGCGAGGGTATCGCCAAGGTCGAGTTCCTGCCCGAGGGTAACAAGGCCGCGGCGCCCTCGCTGCTGTTCAGCGAGAACTTCGCCTGCATCGATTGCGGCGTCAGCTTCGCCGAGATCAGTCCCCGGCTCTTCAGCTTCAACAATCCTCACGGCGCCTGCCCCGACTGCAAGGGCCTGGGCAGCAAGATGTTCTTCGATCCCGATTTGGTGGTGCCCAACCGGAGCTTGAGCTTGGCCGCGGGCGCCGTCGCGCCCTGGTATTCCAAGACCGGAAATTATTACGCCAGCCT
>JBIOXX010000511.1:0-2740 GCA_044869875.1 bacterium
CCCAAGAAGGTCCCAGCCTTCCTTTCTGATAAATCGGGCATTCCTTACCTGATGCTGCCCACCGACACCGACGATCAGGGAATCCAGGGTTATTTGGAATTGATCGATTATCTCGTCCGTGGAATACAAGGCGCTCTGGCAAAACCTTGAGGAACCATGAGCGAATCGATCTTGCAAATCAGGGATCTCATCGTCGGTTATCCCGGGCGCCCTCTCCATGAGCCTCTGACCCTGGACCTGCCGGCCGGCAGCCGGCTCGGCGTCATTGGCGGCAACGGCAGCGGCAAGTCGACCCTGATGAGGACGCTGATGGGTCTGCTCAAGCCCTATCGCGGGTCTTTCCGGTGGCGCGAAGACTCCAGCTTCGGCTACGTTCCCCAGGAAAACCAAGTCGACCTGCTCTTTCCGATGACCGTCGGCGACTTGCTCAACATGGGAATGCTCGCCGAGCTTCCGCGCTGGCGTCGAAGCAATCGCCGAATCGAGTCTAAAATCGAAGAAATCTTGAACGAGATGGAAATTGCGCCGCTGCGCGAAGCCTTGCTCCGCGAGCTCTCGGGCGGCGAGCGCCAGCGCTCGCTGATTGGCCGGGCCTGGATCAGCAAGCCGACGGTCCTGTTGATGGACGAGCCCTTCAACTCGCTCGACTACCGTTTCAAAGGGAAACTTTGGCAAATCTTCGGCGAATGGCGGAGCAGCCATCCGCTGACCCTCATTCTCATCGATCACGATCTCAATCGGGTGCTAAACCAAGTCGACTACCTGGCGGTGCTGGGCCCCGAGGGCAGCCTCTGTGGCAGCGTCTCGGAAGTCGTTCAGGCCGAACCCTTGAGCCGTGCTTATGGAGCCCCGCTGCATGTCCACCGGGAAAACGGCCTATTTCAGGTTCATTTTTTATAGCCTGATCACCGGCCTCTTGATTTTTTCGGGCTATGCCCTCCGCCCGGCTGAGACTTCGCTCTTCGCCGAGAGTTGGGGGCTTTGGCGCGAGCCGATCCTGGCCGGCGTTCTCTGCGGCTTGCTAGCGGGCTGGCTCGGCATCTACGTCCTCTTGAACCGGATTGTCTTCATCAGTCTCGGTATCGCCCAAGGCGCAAGCTTCGGCATTTTTCTCTCCTTTTTGGTCGCCGCCGCCTTCGGGATCACGCTCCACGAGTCGCCCTTTTCGCTGCTCGCCGGCCTGGCGGTGGCCTTGGGCGCGGCCCTGCTCTTCGCCGGCCTCCGCCGCGGCCGGCGATTGCCCGACGAGAGCCTGATCGGTTTCCTCTACGTCGCGGCCTCGGGCCTGACCCTGCTGATCGGCGACCGGGTGGCCGAAGGCCATCACAGCATCGACGACCTGATCTTCGGCAACGCGGTGGCGGTTGGCTCCACCGATTTGGCGATCATCGCCGGCGTCGCCGCCCTGCTCTTTCTCCTCCACTTCGCCTTCCGCCGCGAGTTCCTCTACAGCTCGGCCGATCCCGAATTCATGGGCGTCCGCGGTTTGAGCTCCCGATTCTGGACCTTCTTCCTCTATTTCACCTTGACCATGGGCATCACCTTCAGCCTGAAGACCTTGGGTAGCTTGCCGGTCTTCGCGCTCATGGTCATCCCGCCCTTCATCTCGTTGAAGGCGGCCCAGGGCCTGCGTGAATCCTTTCTAATCTCGCTTCTGCTCGGCGCCACGATCCCACCGCTGGGTTATTTTTTCTCCTACGTTTTCGCCTTTCCGACCGGGGCCAGCCTGATCGGCGTAGCCTGCCTCTATACCTTGGCTAGCTTCATCGAAGCTCCAATCACCCGGCGGCTGGGAGAGAGGAAGCGAGGGCGATGAATCCAGCTCTGGCCATCGTCTTATGCGGAATGGGCTCGGCCGGCCGATCCCGGGAAAAGGCCTGCGCCGAAGTCGAAGGGATTCGCCTCGTCGGCCGGGTTTCGCGGCGCGAAGGAGTCGGTGACATGGCCTGGGCTACGGCTCTGGCCTCGCCCGAAGTCGAGGCCTTGGCCATTTCCACCGAAAATGTCCGCCACGCCGACTTGACGGCGGAAGCGCTGGAGGCCGGCAAGCACGTTCTCTGCGACTATCCGCTGGCTTTCAGCGGCGAAAAAGCCAGGGAGCTTTTCGCGCTGGCCCGACGGAAGAATCGAGTTCTTCACGTCGAGCACATCGGTCTCCTGAGCGAAGAGCATCGGCGCCTGAAAGAGGAAGCTAAGCAAGCCGGTCCGCTGGAACGAGGCGAATATCTTTTTCAGGGCGGATGGAGCGAAAAATTAGCCGACGTCGCTATCGGCGGGCCTCATCCCTTCCTCGCCGCCTCGCGCTTGATGCAGGTCGCCGATCTCTTCGGCGAATTCGAGATCGAAAAAGCCGAAAGCGTAGCTTCGGCCGAGGGTTATCGCTTCCATCTACATCTCGACTTCAAGGGTGGGGGCAGCCTGGGCTTCACTGAAGAAAGGCGAGTCGGAATCCCTCGCCGGCGTTCGCTGATCGCCCGCTGTCACGGAGGCAACCTCAGCTTGAAGACCGGAGTCATGAGCGGCGGACTCTTCGCCAAGGATCTGGCATGGTTTCGAGATCGGGTGCGGGCGGGGAAGCCTTGCTATTACGATGAAAAGTTAATGATTCAAATACTTGAGGAGTTAGCAGCACTGTCATCCTGAGCGCAGCGAAGGATGACAAATCAAATAATCAGCATACAATCGCCATAACTAAAGAGCCGATAGCCGGAGGCTATCGCCTCGCGATAGGCCCGCAGGA
>JBIOXX010000512.1:0-2506 GCA_044869875.1 bacterium
GGGAGATTCTCCTCGATGTAACGGGGATAGCTTTTCCCGACGTCGAGGGCTCGCTGCTGCAACAGGGCCGGCGAGAAGGTCCGGGCTTGGACCAGGCTTCGGTAGATGGCCTCTTTGGCGTCCTGGGTATCGGGATCGGTCGGGGCTTTACTCCAACGCAGGCGCCGAGCATGAGCGGTCTTGCCATAGAATAATTCGGGATCCTCGGTGCTTTCCCGGTTCCAGAAGCTCAAAAACTCGGGGTTTGCGCTTTTGGGCCGAGTCGAGCGGTGAATCTCGCGGCGGAAATCTTCGGCCTCGTGGCGGTAAAGCGGCGCCAAATTTTCCACGAAGCGCTCGAAAGCCTTCCTGGACATGCCGGTGGCGATTCCTTGAAAAATTCTTTTGAACTCCGACGAGCCGAAATGCAGATCCTCGAGCTTTCGCATCAAGGCCAGCCCCGAGTCGACGACCGGCAATTTCCCCTCGGCGATTGTCATTGCCAAATAGTCGAGGGCTTTGGCCTCGTCGAGCGCCGGCACCGAATTTTCGCGCAGGAGTTTGAGCGCCAGTGCCCCGACTTCGCCCATCGGATGAGCCAGCCAAGGGTAAAGCGGGTCGGTCGACGGCGGAGTGAGGTTCCCGAGCAGACGCCGGGCTAAGGGCTCATGGAGGTTTTCAGCGAGAAAGGTCCAAGATTCGGCGTCGCCGAGTCGGACGGCCAAAGCCGCGGCGTAAAAGCGATGTTCCATCGGCCCGGCCTTGGATTTCTCGACCAGCGCCGGCCGCGCCGCTTGCAGCGCTTGGACGTCGCCCAGCACCGAAACGGCCTGGATCACCTTGGTCAGGCTATCGCCGATCTCGGGCCGGCTCAGGAGCTTCAGCATTCGGGCGTGATAAAGCCCGATCAACTCCTCGACTTCCCGGGAACCGTTGAGGCGTCCTTTCAGGGCCCGGAGCACCGTGGCCAAGCCCGGCAAGTGATCCGGCGATAATCGGGGGATCGTTTTTTTGAGCGCGGGCATTTGGCTCGCGGCTTGATCGAGCAGCGAGAGCAAGTCGCTTTGCAGGGTCTGGCGATTTTTCAAAGCTTCGCCCCAGGAGGTCGGCTTTCCCGCCGGATCCTTGGCCTGGCTCATCGCGAAGAGGGGGATTGTTTCGGCTTCTCTTTGGGATGAAGCCGAGGCGAAGGCAAGGCCCCATGTCGGGCCGACGCCGAGAGCCGGCGGCGCGGGTCTTGACCGCAGATCCATTTCGGCTTGAAGGCGGGCCAGGTTTTCGCCCAAGGCCCGCCGGCCCAAGCGGGCGCCGACGCCGAGACTGATCGTCGCGGCCAAAGCGTCGAGCGCGAAGTTTTCGCCGGCCACGGACGGTCGCAGCCCCAGCAAGCGCTCGAAGCGGTGGGCCAAGAGCAAACCGGCGAAGGTGCTTCCTTCGGCAGCCAAGAAAGAGAGGCGAGGCGAGATCCCCAGGGGGGCGGCCGCCGCCGCAAGCTTCAAGGCTCCCAGCGTCAAGGCAGCGCCGGCGAGTTCTTGGCCGAAGCCAATCTCGGGACTTTCGGCGGCCCCCGCCGCCTTGTGAAGCGCTCGCGAAGCCAACACGAAGCTCGGCACCTCGGCGAAATATCCGGCGGCGCCCGAAGCCAGCCGAAGTCCCCAACCCCGAGAAGCGAGGCCGGTTCCGGCGATCAGGCGAGCTGAGCTGGCGACACGCACCGCCCCGAAGACCACGCTGCCGGCGAGCATCGGGAGAATTGTCAAGGGATTGGTGGCTTCTTTGGCGAATCGCGAGACCAGGATTTCAGTGCGGGCGCCGATCATACCCCGACCTTCAAGGGCGTTGATATTGCCTTGAGCCTGTTCAGCCAGGGGCGGCAAAAAGCCTTGCTCGGCGACCGCGCCGAAAAGACGCAGCGCAAAGTCGGGGCGCTGCTTTTCGATGCGGCGGCCCAGCCGGTAGAGGTCGGCGTAAAAAAGTTCGGGATCCCTTTCCTTGGTTAAGGAATCGAGCTCGGCTTGAAGCCCTGGCCTTAAAGGCGAGCTTCCGTCTCGAGCCGCCTCCAGCAAAGGGCCGGCGATATTTTTTGCCGAAAAACCAGCATCGGCGCGGAGCCTTACCATCGGAATCCTTACCCCAAGCCAAATTCTTGAATAAAATAAATCTTTTTCCGCTTAGTTGGGCTTAATGCCGAGCAAGCTCTCGGTCAACATTTCCCGAATCGCGGCGCTGGTCACCGGATTGATGAAGGCTTGGCCGTCGCGGAGATAAGCTTGCATGGCCGGCGTATTCAGATGAGCCCGGAGCGGGAATTCGGTTTCGAAACTGGGCGCCCGGTAGTCGTTGGTCTCGTCGAAGAGCTCCATCAGCTTGTGGGCCTGGACCAAGGCGTCTTCGAGGTTGAAAAAGCGGGCATTGGGATCTTCGGATTGCTCGATGAATTTCCGGATCAGCTCCGAGGGCGGCTTTTCGGTGGGGCTCTTGAGCTCGTCTTCGATCTGGGCGATGCGACCTTCGCGGCTGATTGCGA
>JBIOXX010000513.1:0-9483 GCA_044869875.1 bacterium
GAAATTTGGAGGGCCCGATGGAGGTGGGGCCAAGCGGCGCTCAACTGGGACTCCTTATTATAGAAAATATCGGCCAGGACTTCGCCCTTGGCGACCCGGTCGCCGACCTTCTTGCAAAGGGCCAAACCGACCTCAGGGTCGATCGAATCGTCCTTGCGACGGCGGCCGGCGCCGAGGGCCATGGCGGCCAAGCCTAAAGCTTTCGCATCCAAGGCGGCGACATAACCGGCGGCCGGACTTTTCCAAGCCTTGAGCTTGCGGCCAAGACGGAGACTGGCCGCCGCTCCGAGCTTGCCGCCGTGCCCTTTCACCCAGCGAAGGAAAGCTTGCTCCAGCTCTTCCGAAGCCAGTCGCTTCTTGATCTCGCGAAGCGAAGGCGCCGAACGCCGGCCCTTGGCCAAGATCGCCATTTCCCGGGCCAAGACCGCGGTTAGCTCTACCAAGTCTCGGGCGCCCCGGCCGCGGAAAGTTTCGAGACATTCCAAAATTTCGAGGTTGTTGCCGATCGTCTCGCCCAGGGGCTCGTCCATCGCCGAAAGGACGGCGGTCGCTTTCAGACCGAGCCGTGCCGCGACCTTGAGCAGAAGGCGAGCCGCGGCCCGAGCCTCGGGATAAGTGGGAAAAAGCGCGCCATGGCCGAATTTGACGTCGAGCACCAGGCCGTCGAGGCTCTCGATCATTTTTTTGGAAAGGATGCTGGCGACGATGAGCGGCGGACTGGCCACCGTGCCCGAAGCGTCGCGCAGCGCGTAGAGCCGGCGGTCGGCCGGCGCCAAGGCCGGTGTCTGCTCGAAGATGCAGAAGCCGTGGCGAACGAGAATCTTGAGGACTTGGGACTTGCTCAGCGCTGTCTTCATCCCGACGATACCCGAGAGCTTGTCGATGGTTCCGCCGGTATGGCCGAGTCCGCGGCCGGCCATCAACGGAACTTGGAGCCCAAGGCCGGCGAGCAAGGGGCCGAGGAGAAAGCTGGTCTTATCGCCAACTCCGCCGGTCGAATGTTTGCCGATGCGCCGCCGCTTGGGATGACGCGGCAACCGCTGGCCATGGCCGGCCATCTCCCGGGTGAGCGTGACGGTTTCTTCCTCGCTCATTCCGCGGAGGACGACCGCCATCAGCCAAGCCGACACTTGGTAGTCGACGGCCGAGCCCTTCACCACCGCGGCGACGAGGTCGCGGATTTCCTCGGGGGCGTGCTTCTTGCCCAAGCGTTTCTTTTCGATGAGCGGACGGAGGTCCATCAGGAAATTTCCATTTCGGCCAGGAAGCTTTTCCCGAAATCGGGCGCCGCTCCCAAGGCTTCGGCGGCGGTGGCTCCGGCATCGGCGAAACTGGAGCGAATGCCCAGCGATTTCCCACCGCGGCTGGCCGGCGCGTAGGCCAGCAAGGGAACGTATTCGCGGGTGTGGTCGGTGGTCTTGAAAAAGGTCGGATCGCAGCCGTGATCGGCGCTGATCATCAACAGATCACCGGCATCGAAACGCGGCAAAAGCTCGCCAAGCCGGCGGTCGAATTCTTCCAAGGCCCGGGCATAGCCTTGGGGATCGCGGCGATGGCCGTAGAGCATGTCGAAGTCGACCAAGTTGACGAAGATCAATCCTCGTTCCTCTTCGCCCAGCGAGGCTTCGAGCTGGTCCATGCCCGCCGCATTGGACTGGGTATGATAGGATCGGACGATCCCCCGTTCGCTGAAGATGTCGCCGATCTTGCCGACGCCGACGACCGGAACTTGGGCCGCGTTCAACTTTTCCAAAATCGTGGCCCCCGGCGGCGGCGCGGCGTAATCGCGGCGGTGCAGAGTTCGGGTGAACTTCCCGGGCTCTCCGATGAAGGGTCGGGCGATCACTCGGCCGACCCGATAAAGGTCGCAAAGCCGGCGGGCGATCTCGCAGTAGCGATGGAGCTCGGCCACCGGAATCGCCTCCTCGTGGGCGGCGACCTGAAAGACGCTGTCGGCGCTGGTGTAGACGATCGGATGGCCGGTTTTGAGATGCTCGGGACCCAGCTCTTCGAGGATGGCGGTGCCCGAGGCCGCGACGTTGCCCAAGGTCCGGCGGCCGATGGCCTTTTCGAAGTCGCGGATCAGTTCGGGCGGGAATCCTTGGGGATAGGTTTTAAAAGGATCTGCGGTAACCACCCCGGCCATCTCCCAATGGCCGGTCGTCGTATCCTTGGCCTTGGAGAGCTCGGCCATCTTGCCGTAATAGGCTCCGAGCCTCGAAGTGGCAGCCAGGCCAGGAATGGCTTCTACCCGGCCCAGACCCAGCGATTCCAGGATCGGCAGCTTCAAGCCGCCCATTGCCTCGGCGACGTGTTTCAGGGTATGGGCTCCGGCGTCGCCGAAGTCGGCGGCGTCGGGCATGGCGCCGATGCCGACCGAGTCGAGAACGATCAATGTCACTCGCTTGAGCATTTCACTCCGGCAAATTCTTTGAATTTGCTGCGCGGATCGGCAAAGCCGGTCCTTGCACATGAATTTAGGTTATTCCGCTTGAAAGTCACGATCAATCAAAAAGCCCAGGAAAGACTGATCCGCGGCCACGACTGGATCTTCCGCAGCGACTTGGTCCAAGTCGAAGCCGAAGAAGCCGGCCCGGCCGAGGTCCTCGGCGAGAAAGGCAAGCTCTGGGGCCAGGCTCTCTACAGCCCCAAGAGCCTCATCGCCCTCCGGATGATGACCCGTGGCGCCGAGAAAATCGACGGCGGGCTGATTCGGAAGCGAATTCGCCAAGCCCTAGCCCGGCGCGAGGCCTGGTATCCCGGCGAGGGCGTTTACCGCGCCGTCTTCGGCGAGGCCGACGGCCTGCCTTCGCTGATCGTCGACCGCTTCGGCGAAACCCTGGTCTTTCAGACCCTGAGCGCCGGGATGGAGACTTTCAAAGAAAGCGTCGTCGAAACTTTGCGGGAGCTGCTCCAGCCCAAGGCCCTGATCGAGCGCAACGACTCGATCGTCCGTCAACGCGAGGAGCTCCCGTTGATCCGCCAAGCTTTGGACGGCGAAGCGCCGGCCGAAGCCCAATTCAGCTTCGCCGGGAAAAGCTTCGGCTTCCAACCGCTCGAGGGCCAGAAGACCGGCTTTTTTCTCGACCAGCGCTTCAACGCCGCGGCGGCCGCCCGCTACGCCCATGGCGCCATGCTCGACGCCTTCTCTTACGTCGGCCAATTCGGCATCCACGCCGCTTCGCGGGTCGAATCGGTCTTGGCCGTCGACGCGTCGGGGCCGGCGCTCCGCCAGGTCGAGCGAAACGCTCAAGCCAATGGACTGACCAAGGTCTCGGTCTTGGAAGCCAATGCCTTCGATTTCCTGAAAGAGGCCGACCAGGAAGGCCGGCGCTTCAACACGATCTCGCTCGACCCGCCGGCCTTCGTGAAAAACCGGGCCTCGCTGGGCCAGGCGATGCGGGGCTATAAGGAGATCAATCTGCGAGCGCTGCGGATGCTCAAGGAGGGCGGGATCCTCATCACTTCCTCTTGCAGCCAACACATGGCCGCAGAGCTTTTTGAGCGAATGCTGGCCGAGGCGGCCAAAGACGCCCGGCGCCGGCTCCAGCTCCTGGAGCGTCGCGGCCAGCCGGCGGATCATCCCATTTTGCTGGCGATGCCCGAGACCGATTATTTGAAGTGTTATATTTTAAGAGTGTCATCCTGAGCAAAGCGAATACCCAAACTACGGGCACAAGGGATCTACGACCACCCAAGGCAGACCATCCAACTTGGGCAGTCGCAGATCCTTCGTCGCTTCGCTTCTCAGGATGACAGGCTACTCGAAAATGCAGACGTACTCGGCGATGCCCTTCACTACCGAAATTTCGAAGGCCGAATTTCCGGGAACCCGAAACTCCATGCCGGCGGCATAGGTCTTCCATTCCTCTTCACCGGCGATCTTCACTTTGCAGGTACCGGCGGTGAGAATCATCTTTTCCGGAGCTCCGGTATTGAATTGGTAAGATCCGGCGTAAATCAGGCCGAGCGTGGTCTTTTTGCCTTGGGCGTCGTAGACGCTGTGGCTCACCACCCGGCCGTCGAAATAGATATTGGCCTTGGCGTCGACCGAGACGTTCTCCAGTCTTTGGATCGGGGCTTCGGACATGGGTTCCTCCTTCAGTAAATAGGACTCTTCTCTTCGAATAATTTTCGCTCGGCTGCAAGCGCTTCCAGCTTTTGGGCCAAATCCTCCATCGCCTGGGCCTGTTCTTCGTCGCCCCGCTCGGTTTCGATCCGTGACTTCCTGCGCAAATTGCGAAGAATCACTTTGAGGTAGTGGGGCGTCTTATCCGAGGGGATGAGATAGTTCGTCAAAAGCAAAAGGCCGAGCGAAGCGGCGAAAAGCGCCAAGGCCCAATACCAGGGAAAAACCCAGTGGCCGATGCCGAGCAAAATGGCGCCGAAAATCACCGCCAGCGTCAGGCTGATCCACTGGCCGCGGGGGGCCAAGATCCGCTGCATTTGGCCGGCCGAGAGGCCGGGCACGGCTTCGGCCAGGACTTCGGAAAGCTTGGCATTGACCCCCCAAATTCGCCAGGCGTAGGAGGTGAAGACCGGAAACAGCAGCGCCGAAATTTCGACCAGGACATGCATCGTCCCAGGCTTTAATCAAAACCGGGACCCGTAAAAAGCATTTTATTTCGGCGAGCGCCTTGTTTATCCTCGGTCCATGGCCAACCCCGTCCGCATCCTCGCCTTCGCCGGCAGCACCCGCACCGGTTCCTTCAACAAAAAACTGCTCAAGAATGCCGTGGCCGGTGCCAGATCCGCCGGCGCCGAGGTAACGGTCGTCGACCTCCGCGACCTGCCGATGCCGCTCTACGACGGCGATCTCGAAAGCACTTCGGGGATTCCGGAAAATGCGATGAAGCTGAAGGAGTTGATGCTGAGCCACCAGGGCTTTCTCATCGCCAGCCCCGAGTACAACAGCTCGATCACCGGCGTCCTCAAGAACGCCATCGACTGGGCCTCGCGCTCAGCGCCGAACGAAGCTCCCCTCGCCTGCTTTTCCGACAAGGTCGTGGGCTTGATGAGCGCCTCGCCGGGAGCCTTAGGCGGCCTGCGCAGCCTGGCCACGGTGCGCTCGATCTTGGGCAACATCGGCTGCCACGTCCACCCTCATCAAGTGGCGGTACCGCGGGCCCATGAAGCCTTCGATGAGGCCGGATTGCTGAAGGACCCCAAGCAGAAGGCCAACGTCGAAAAGATCGGCCTCAAGATCGTCGAAATGGTCACGAAATTAAGCGCGGGTTAGCTTGGCGGCGAGGAAGCCCCAGACCATGCCGGCGACGAGGCCGACGCCATGGGCCCAATTTGCAATCGGTCCCATCAAGCCGGTGAGACAGAGGAAAAACCAGAAGATCATCATCGTGACGACGCTTTGGTTCAGCGAGAGGCCGGAGTGTGGATCGACCCTGCCCCGGATCCAGACATAGCCAAGCAAGCCGTAAACCACGCCCGACATCCCGCCGAAATTGGGGCCGGAAAAGAAATACTGCCCGAGATTGGAAAGGATGGCGAAGACCAGGACCAAGATCAAAAAATGAAGGCTGCCGAGCTTTCGCTCCAAGATCGTGCCCAAGTCCTTGAGCCAGAGCATGTTGAAGAGGATGTGGAGCAAGCCGGAATGAAGAAAGATCGGCGTCACCAAGCGCCAAATCTGGCCGTGCAGAACTTCGGGCAGGCCGCTCTGCCATTGGAGATAGGGCCCGACGATCTGGTAATTGCTGATGTAGAAGTAATCGATCCAGCGGCCGCTGCGGTCGGCATAGGAAAGCAAAGTCAGGGCTATGCTGAGTCCAATCAAGACCGCGGTCACCGGACTCAGAGTGGTGTCGAGACGATGCCAATGGGTGCGAACGTCGATGACCGGGGATTTTTTAGCGAGCTTTCGCTCTCTGGAGCGAATCTCGGCGGCCCGACCCGAAGAGCCGTAGAAGGCCTGATTCCGCGGATCCTGCTGGAATTCGGCGAAAAGCTTTTCGGCGGCGGCCAAGTGGGCATCGTCGTGAACCCAAACCTGGCAGGAGCCATCTTCCTCGCGCTCAACTTGATTGGGAATCCCCTTCACCAAGAGAAAGTCGCTAAAGCTTTGGGCCTGGCCCGAATTAGCAATGGTACCGATCATCCGCACGCCGGCCTCATAGCCGGAAACATTCGCCGGGGGCAAGGATTGAAAGCGGCGTCCGTGGCGGGAGCAGGGCCTGTCTCGCTGCCACCCCCGCTGTTCTCGCTGCGCTCCGGGCAGCGGGGTCCCCCGTCATCGAGCCACCCGCTCCCGAAGAGACCTTTTCAACAAATTTATAGGATTTCCTTATAGACGATCTGCAATACTTCCAGATCCCGAACACCCTTTGGCGTGCGCAAAGCCACTAAGTCCCCAACCTTAGCCTTGAGCAGAGCCCGGGTCAGCGGCGAAATCCAGCTGATCTTGCCCTTGGCCGGATCGGCTTCGTCGATGCCGACGATGGAATAGGTGTTCTTCCTGCCCGCTTCGTCTTCCACCGTAACAGTGGCGCCGAAGAAAACCTGCTCCGAAACAACCTTGGCGGGATCGACGACTTCAGCCGCCTCCAAACGCTTGGTCAGGAAACGGATCCGCCGGTCGATCTCGCGAAGCCGGCGCTTGCCGTAAAGATAGTCGGCATTCTCCGAACGGTCGCCGTTGCCGGCCGCCCAAGAAACCACCGCGGTGATTTCGGGCCGCTGCTTGTGCAAGAGATCGTGGAGCTCGGCCTGAAGCTTGGCGGCTCCGCCCGGAGTCATGTAGTTTTTCTCGCCCCGCGGGACCGGGTTGGGGTCGACTTCCTCTTCGGAGTCGCCGTCGCCCTCACCGGGCTCTTTGACAAAGGCCTTGCTCATGCTAAAGGAATGACTCGTTTTCGATGGAGAATCAAGGCTTGAGCAAAATCGAAAAAATTCGCTGCAATTGGGCCGGAAAAGATCCGATCTACATTGCCTACCACGATACCGAATGGGGCATGCCGGTCCACGATGACCGCAAGCTTTTCGAATTCCTGATCTTGGAAGGCGCCCAGGCCGGCCTGAGCTGGATCACCATCCTCAAGCGCCGCGAGAACTACCGCAAGGCCTTCGCCGGCTTCGATCCCGGGAAGGTCGCCGGCTTCGGCAAGCGCGAGATCGCCAAGCTCCTCCAAAACGAAGGAATCATCCGCAACCGGCTCAAGATCGAAAGCACGGTCAAGAACGCCCAGGCCTTTCTCAAGATCCAGGAGGAGTTCGGGGATTTTTCAAATTATCACTGGGGATTCGTCGACGGTAAGCCGATCGTCAACCGCTTTCATTCGATTAAAGAGGTTCCGGCCAAGACCCCGCTCTCCGACGCCTTCAGCAAGGACTTGAAGCGCCGCGGCTTCAGCTTCGTCGGCTCGACCATCATCTACGCACACATGCAGGCGGTGGGCATGGTCAACGACCACCTCCTCACCTGCTTCCGCCATCCTACAAACCTTCGACCAGCTGCTTCGCGCCGAGCATGATCGATTCGCCGTTGCGGCTGTCGCGAGGTGCGGCGACCGGCCGATGAGCCACCGCCGGTAAGATGATGTGGAAACGCGAGCCCTTGTCGCGCTCGCTCTCGACCCAAATCAGGCCCTGATGCATCTCGATAAACTGTTTGGTCAGCGCCAGGCCCAAGCCGGTGCCTTGGTAACGGCGGGTGAAGGAGCTGTCGACCTGCTCGAAGACGTTGAAGATCGTTTGGAGATCCTTGGCGTCCATCCCGATGCCGCTGTCCTCGACGCAAAGGCTGAAATAGCCACGGGGACTGGATGGAAGGGCGGTTCCATCGGGTAGGCCGGCGGGCGTCTCGGGACTGAAACGGGCCCAGAGCCGGATCCGGCCCTCCTCGGGAGTGAACTTGATCGCGTTGGAAAGCAGGTTGAGCAGGATCTGCCTCACCTTTCGTGGATCGGCATGGAGGATGGGCAAGCCGCTCTCCAACTTCAGCTCGAAGTTCTGCCGTTTCTTTTTGAGCAGCGGCGAAACCGTAGCCGCGACGTCCTGGAGCAGATCCTCGAGACTGAAATCCTCGAGACTGAGATCCATCTTGCCGGCCTCGACCTTGGCCAAGTCGAGAATACTGTTAATGAGGTGAAGCAGATGCTCGCCGTTGTTGATGACCTCGCGGAGGCTGTCCTTCTGCTCGACGTTGAGCTCCCCCATCACCTCTTCCATCAAAAGCTCGGAAAAGCCGATGATGGCGGTCAGCGGGGTCCTAAGCTCGTGGCTCATGATGGCGAGAAATTCGCTCTTGATCCGGTTGGCCCGCTCCAGCTCGAGGTTCTTGTTCTTGATCTCCTCGAAGAGCTGGGCGCTCTCGATGGCCAGCGCCGCTTGGTTGGAGAAATTTTCGAGGACGCCGATCCGCGACTCGTCGACGAACTCGTCCTTGGAGATGCCGATCAGGGCCCCGATGACCCGGCGCTCGGCGACCAGCGGCATGATGATGAACTTCTTGAAGCCCAACTCGGCCTGGACCTCGTCGGCCAACTCCTTCGACCAGGCCGGTCCGACTCCCTTCACCAATTCCGAGAGCTCTTGGCGAAAGACCACCCGGTTGCGCTTGATCGCGGTCAGGATGCTGTTGGGATTGCCGGGGTAGAGCTTCATGTCGCCCAAGCGAAAGCCGGTCCGGGCCTCGATCTGCTCGATCAGCGGATTGTTCTGGGGAATGAAGAAGCCGATGGTCGGCTCGCGGCGGTCGGGCATCACCAGGAGGCAGACGTCGTAGCCCAAGCCCTCGACGACGCCGGCCAAGACTTGCTGGATGACCTCCTCCGAGGACATCATCCGCCGGATCGTCGAGGAGATCCGGTTCAAGGCGATGAGCTGCTTGTTGCGCTGCTCCAGCGCCCTTTCTTTCAGACGCGAGAAGAAGTTGGAAATCTTCACCGCGTAGACCACGATCGGCAGGAAGATGAGCAGCAGCAGATAATTGGCGTATTTGAGGAAGTCCTCGCGGCCAAACCAGCCGGCGGCCTCGAAATTGTAGGCAAAGGGCTTGAGCCACCCTAGCTCGAGACTCAAACCCAAGGTCCCGTAGAAGAGCAGCGCCAGGATGCCGGCGACGATGGCGACCTGGTAGTTGTAGAACATGCCGGCCGCGACGCAGTACATCAGGTAGAGCGTGAAGTAATTGCTCTACAAGCCTCCGGTCAAATAGACGACCAGCGTCATGCTGATCAAGTCGGCGGCCAGCTCGAGGACGAAGGAAGGAATCAGCCACTTCTGCCGCAGGATGTTGCGGTAGCAGAGGCCGGTCAGCAGGAAAGCCAGCGAGATGACGAGGGGAATCCATGGCGCGTTGCGCCAGAGGCCTTTGAAGTAAATCGAGCCGATGATCCAGAAGACGATGAAGATCCAAAGCCGAAGCTTGGCGGTGAAGACGTGCCGGCCCTTATAGTCGGGCAGCTTGATGTCCTCGAGGATGGCGGAGGCGCTGAGTTTCAGAGATTCTTCTCCAAGGCTTGACGCATC
>JBIOXX010000514.1:0-4838 GCA_044869875.1 bacterium
GTTGTCGTAGAGGAAGAGATCCTCGCGGTGGAGGCAAACCTCGCCGCCCAGCTTGGCGTGGACCTCCTCGGTGGCGCCGACGTGGTCGAAATGGGCGTGAGTGTGGACGATGAACTTCGGTTTCCAGCCTTCGGCCCGGAGCACGGCGAGGATCCGCTCGGCCTCGGCGCCGGGATCGACGATCACGGCTTCCTTGGTTTTTTCACAGGCCAGGATACTGCAGTTGCATTGCAGCGGTCCGAGCGGGAATTTTTTCAACAGCATGGGGTTTTCCTCAGGGGCTCAGCCGCTCGATTTTCCAGCCGCCGCCGGAGCGGCGGTAGAGAAAGCGGTCGTGGAGCCGGTTGGGCCGGGACTGCCAAAACTCGATGCTTCGAGGTTTGAGGCGGAAGCCGCTCCAATGCAGCGGCCGCGGCACCTCGCGGCCCTCGAATTTTTTGAGGTAATGGCGAAAGGCGCTCTCGAGCTCGGCCCGACTCTTCAAAACCGCGCTCTGCTGGGAGGCCCAGGCCCCGATCTGGCTCAAGCGGGCCCGAGACCGAAAATAGGCGTCGGCCTCGGCCGGGCTCACCGGCTTCACCGAACCGACGATCCGCACCTGCCGAGCTAGCGGCTCCCAGTAAAAAGTAAGGGCCGCCTTGGGCCGAGCCAGCAAGGCCCGGGCCTTGGGCGAGCGGAAATTGGTGTAAAAAGCGAAGCCCTCGGCATTGAAATCCTTCAGCAAGACCATCCGGCCCTCAGGAAAGCCACCCTTCCCAATCGTCGCCAGGCACATCGCGGTCGCGTCGCCGATCTGAGGGTGGGCTCGGGCGGCCTTGAACCAGCGGCTGAATAGGGTCAGCGGGTCGGCGGTCAGGTCTTTTTCGTGGAATGCTTTCATGGATGGGTGGGATCAGTGCAGGGTCTGCGAATCGGAGCGCCTCAAGGCGGTCCGGCCGGCGAAGCCGTCGTTGTAGCCGTGAAAATACTCGATGCCCTCGTCGCCATAGCGCCAGCAGTAATAGCCTTCGCCGTTGTCGAAGTCGACCAGCCAGATGCCCTTGGGTTGGCAGCCAAGCTTGAGGATCTTCTCGCTCCAATGATTCAAGACGTCGGCGATCTCGTTCTCCACCGCCTTCCACTTTTCGGGATCGGCGTGGAAGTGCTTGAGCTTCTCTTCAAGAATGAGAAATTGATCCACCGCCTCCTTGGTGATCTTGCGAATTACCGGCAAGAGGGCCTCGGCTTCTTCGAGGCTGAAGCGGCGGTTCTGTAGGATTTTAACCAAGTCACCCATGGCGGTCAGTTTAACGGTTTTCCGGATAGATGGCGAGACGTTCGACGATTTTTCCGCCTTCGATATGACTGTCGAGGATCTCGCGGGCGTCCTCGACCGAAGGCACCCGGTACCAAACTCCTTCCGGATAAACCACCACTACCGGCCCAAACTCGCAATGATCGAGGCAGCCGGCGGCGTTGGCCCGGACCGTGCCTTTCAAACCGCGGCGTTTGACCTCGTCCTTGAAGAATTCCCGGATCTTTTCGGAACCACGGGCCTTGCAGCAGCCGCGGGCATCTTCGGCGCTTCGCTCGTTGGTGCAGATAAAAATGTGATGCTTATACTTGGGCATTTTTCGTCATTTCGTCCATCGCTCGGTAGAGCACATCCAAGACCTTGAAAACGCTGTCCTTGTCAATCGCCAAAGGCGGCAGAACGACCAAGACGTTGCCCAGCGGCCGCAGCAAAACCCCTTCCCGACGAGCCCGGCAGCAAATCTTGGCGCCCATTTTCTGGGCCGGCGGATATTCGACACCGCCGACCTTATCCTGGATCAGCTCGATTCCAATCATCAAGCCCAATTGGCGGACTTCCTTGACGTGAGGATGGCCGGCGAATTTTTTCAGCCCTTCGCGGAACCACTCGATCTTGGAAACCAGCGACTCCAAGACTCGGTCTTTCTCGAAGATCTCCAAGCTGGCGATCCCGGCGGCGCAGGCCAAGGGATTGCCGGTGTAGCTGTGGCCGTGGAAGAAGGCCTTGAACTCCTCGTAGCGGCCGCGAAAGCCGTCGAAAATCCGGGCGGTGGTCAAGGTCGCGGCCAGCGGCAAATAGCCGCCGGAGATGCCCTTGGCCAAGCAGAGGAAATCGGGCTCGACGCCCTCGTGCTCGACGGCGAACATCTTTCCGGTCCGGCCGAAGCCGGTGGCCACTTCGTCGCAAATCAACAAAACCTCGTGACGACGGCAAAGCTCGGCGAGCTTTTTCAAAAAACCCGGCGGCTGGAGGAGCATGCCGGCGGCGCCCTGGATCATCGGCTCGACGATGCAGGCCGCCCAAGTCTTGGCTTTTTCGGCGAAGAGCCGCTCGGCCGCTGCGAGGTCGAAGCCATCGAGGAAATCGACTTGGAAGAGCAGCGGATGAAAGATTTGATGGAACAAATCGATCCCGCCGACCGAGACCGAGCCGATGGTGTCGCCGTGATAGGAGTTCTTCAGCGCCAGGAAGCGGGTCTTTTCCTTGCGGCCTTGCTGCTGCCAATACTGAAAGGCCATCTTCAAGGCGATCTCGTTGGCGGTCGACCCATTGTCCGAATAAAAAACCCGGGCCAGATTTTTCGACGCCGCGGCCAGCAGCTTTTCGGCCAAGAGCGTCGCCGGGACGTTGCCGATCCCGAGCATCGTCGAGTGGGCCACCTTTTCCAGCTGAGCCTTCAGCGCCGCATCGAGCTCGGGACGGCGGTGGCCGTGGACGTTGACCCAGAGCGAGGAGACACCGTCGATGTACTCGCGGCCCTCGATATCGTAGAGCCGGCAGCCCTCGGCCCGTTCGACGATCAGCGGGTCTTCCTCCATGAACTCCTGCATCTGGGTGAAGGGATGCCAGAGCGTCTTCAAGTCGAGATCTTTGAGTTTTTGAATGTCTTTCATACCAAGTGATAGCCGCCATCGACCACGATGTTGGTCCCGGTGGTGAAATCCGATTCGCAGAGGAAGAGGACGGCCTTGGCGATCTCCTCGAAGCCACCCCAACGGCCGAGCGGAATCCGGCGGGCAATGCTCTCGACCACCTTTTCCTTCTCCCAGGGAGCGGCTTCGATCGGGCCCGGGGAAACGCTGTTGACTTGGACCTTCGGAGCCAGCTCCAAGGCCAAGGAGCGAGTCAGGGCCAGGACTCCGGCCTTGGAAATGCAGTAAGGCAGATAATTGCGATAAGGCCGGAAAGCGGCGGTGTCGGCAATCTGGATGATTCGGCCGCCGCGCTTCTTCATCTTGGCGCCGATCGCCGCCGCCAAAAGAAAAGGAGCCTTGAGGTTGGCCCGGAAGATCTTGTCCCACTCCTTCGCGGCCTTGGTCTCCAAGGGCGTGGGGTAGAAAACCGAGGCGTTGTTCACCAAAACGTCGATCGGGCCCTTCTTCAAGGCGGCTTTGGCCAGGGCCAATACCTGGGCTTCGACCGAGAGATCGGCGCGGAGCAGCTCGATCTCGACCTCGTATTGGCCCAGCTCTCGGGCCAGGGCCAGAGCTTCGGTCCGGGAGCGGTTGTAATGCAGGACCAAGGAGCAGCCTTTTTCGGCGAGCCGGGCGGCGATCGTCCTTCCCATTCTTTTGGCGGCGCCGGTGACCAGCGCCCGTTTACCTCGAAGCTCCATGATTGGCATCTCTCCTTCGGAAGGCTTATTTTTGCAAGATCCCCAGAAAATTTCCCTCGGTCTCGCCGCAGGGCTCGCCGGTTTCGGTGTCGTAGCAGGGCCAGCTCCGCTTGGCGAATAAGGGCGCGGTCAGCGCCTCCAATTCGGTCTGATCGAAGCCGTGATTGAGCGAGGGTCGGCCCGGCTCCTTCTCGACCAGGATGTCGCCTTCGCTGCAGGACCAGCCCTGTTCTTTCTTGAACTGACGGGCATCGGAAAAGAATTTGGGGTTTTCCCGATAGAAGGGATGATTTCGGCTCAAGACGTCGAGAATGAGATAGCCGCCGGGCTTCAAAACCCGCTGGCACTCGCGAAGCGCCTGAAGGCGGGCTTGCTCGTGGGGCAAGCAGCCGAGAACCGCAAAAAGCGCGAGAACGACGTCGAAGGCCCGGTCGGCGAAGGGCAAGGAATCCATGCTGCCTTGAAAAAGCATCACCGGCAGCCCGGCCAAGGCCTGCTTGGCTTCGCGCATCATCCCCGAAGAAAGATCTCCGGCCCAAATTTGGGAAAAGCGGGAAGCCGGAAATTCGGCCAGCAGCGACTTGAGCCGGCTGCCGGTCCCGCAACCGATGTCGAGCAGCGCGACCGGCGACTTCCGCTGGCTGAGAATTTTTTTTATTTCGCCATCGACTCGCTGCCGGAAACCGGTCCAGAAGCCCTGAATCCATTCGTCGTAGACGGAGGAGCGCTGATCGAAGAGTGCTTGGACGAATTGTGCCGGTTTCATAAGGCCAAGGGCGTCCGATAAAAAGTGGGATCGGGAATCTTCGCCTCCACAAAGGCCCGGTGGCGTTCCATGCATTTATGGCAGCGCCCGCAGTGTCGTCCTTTTTGGGGGTGGATGCAAGTCAGGCTCTGCTCCAAGGGAAAGGACCTGCCCCGCCGCAAGACTTGGGTTTTGGTCAAACTTTCGTAAGGCCGCTCGATGCGGATCTGGTGGAGAAAGGCTTCTTTGCCGGCCCGCTCCAGCGCTTGGAAAAAGGAGTCTTGGCCATCGGGATAGGGATTGTGGGCAACGTGGCCCAACTTGATGACCGAAATCCCCTGCTGGGCGGCAAATACCAAGGTCGGAGTGAGAAGGAGCAGGTTCCAACCCGGCAGGTAACAAGAGCCGTCGGGACTGAGCAAGGGCGGGATGTTTTTGCCCGACAGGGCCCAATGGTTCTTGGG
>JBIOXX010000515.1:0-2072 GCA_044869875.1 bacterium
TTTATGACCTTTTTCAAGCGCCATCGCCGGACCTTCCTCAATATCGCCTTAGGCCTTTTGCCGCTCTATGGCTTGGTCGCCTACCTTTTCCTCCCCCTGGTCTGGAAGGAGTATGAGCTCCAGCCGGCCATGAAAGCCTCGCCCGGCGTCACTCGCACCGTCGACGGGATTCCCGGCGATCCCATCAACGTCGGCCTTAATGGCCATGAGCGCGACTTGGCCGCGGCCATGGAAGCGGCCGGATGGCGTCGGGCCAAGCCGCTCGACGTCGACACCATTTTGGAGATGGGCGAATCCCTGGCCCGTGACCGCCCCGACCGCCAAGCTCCGGTCAGCTCGCTTTACCTCTTCGGCCGCAAGGAGGATCTGGCCTTCGAAAAGGAGGCCGGCCCCACTCTCAGCCACCGAAATCACGTCCGCTTTTGGCGAGCCGACGCCCTGGGCTTCGGGGACAAGCCCTATTGGGTCGGCTCGGCGAGCTTCGACCGCTCGGTGGGCTTCAGCCGCTACACCGGCCAAATCCTCCATCACATCGATCCCGACCTCGACGCCGAGCGCGACCGTCTCTTCGACAACCTGATCCGAGCCGGACATTTGAGCGACATTTACCGGGTCAGCGGCATCGGCCCAACCCTCAACGGCCGGAACGGCGAAGGCGATTGGTATTACACCGACGGCGACGTTCTGATCGGCATCCTGAAGCCTGCCCAAGAAGGCCAAGGGCCGCCAGCTCCATTTCGGGATCCGGCCGCCGGCAGCCTCCGTCAGGGCCTCTGGTCCGGACTTCGCGGACTCTTCCACACTTTCGACATTTTTTAGTTGCCTCTAAGCCGTGACTTTGTTGAATCTCCGCACCCGAAGGGAAAGCTTATGAAAATCTTGATCACCGGTTCCCATGGCATGGTCGGCTCGGCCCTGGCCGAACGTTTGAAGGCCCAAGGCCATGAGATCCTCCGCCTGGTCCGGCACAAGGCCAATGCTTCGCGTGGCGAGGTCTATTGGAACGCCGAGGGCGGCAGCGTCGACAAGACCGGCCTCGACGTCCTGGCGCCGGAAGCCGTCGTCCACTTGGCCGGTGAGAGCATCGCCTCGGGCCGCTGGAACGTGGAGCGCAAGCGCAAGATCCGCGACAGCCGAGTCAACGGCACCCGGGCCCTTTCCGAGTCCCTGGCCCACCTTCAAGTGAAGCCCAAGGTTTTCATCTGCGCCTCGGCGACCGGTTATTTCGGCAGCCGCGGCGATGAGAAGCTCACCGAGTCCTCGACCCCGGGCGAAGGTTTCCTCGCCGAGGTTTGCCAAGAATGGGAAACGGCTTCCAAGCTCGCCTCCGAGGCTGGTATCCGCACCGCCAACCTCCGCTTCGGCGTCGTTCTCTCCCGCCAGGGCGGCATGCTGAAAAAGATCCTTTTGCCCTTCAAGCTCGGCCTCGGCGGAGTGGTCGGAAGCGGCCGGCAGTACATGCCCTGGATCACCTTAGAAGACGTTTTGGGCGCTATCGAATTCGCCCTCCAGAATTCCAGCCTCCAAGGGCCGGTCAACACCGTGGCTCCGCAGCCGGTGACCAACCGCGAGTTCACCAAGACTTTGGGTCGGGTGCTCTGGCGTCCGACCTGCTTACCGCTGCCGGCCTCCACCGCTCGGATGGTTTTGGGCGAGATGGCCGATGAGCTGCTTTTGGCCAGCGCCCGGGCGGTTCCTGAAAAGCTGGAGAAGGCCGGTTTCCGTTTCAAGCATCCCGACTTGAAAGGCGCGTTAAAATCGCTGCTCTAAATCCCATCGAGACGCTTTACCGCCGGCTCCGCGGCCGGGGCCGCCCCATCGACATCCTTTATTCGGGCAATCCCAACGAGCAGGGCTTCCGTTTCCCGCCCGAGGTTTTGGAACGCAGCTACCGCGACTATTTCCAGCACCAGGAATATCGGCCCGATCCCAAGGGCCTGCCCCAAGCCCGCCAGGCCATCGCCGATTATTACGCGGCCGCCGGCGCGGCGGTGAATCCGGAGAACATCCTCCTGACTTCGGGAAGCAGCGAGTCGTTTCTCTATCTTTTTCATCTACTGGCTCCGCAGGGC
>JBIOXX010000516.1:0-3830 GCA_044869875.1 bacterium
AAGCAAGAATGGACCAGCAGCAGCTCTTCTTTCAAAGCCCGCGATTATAACAACGACGGCGTCTTGAGCGGCGACGAGCTCCGGGTAACCTACAAAGGCAAAAAGGAGAACCTCAGCTTTCAACAGGTCCTCCAAATGCGCTTCGAAGAGATCGACATCAATAATGACAATATTATCTCGACTTGGGAATGGCCGTCGCAGCGCAAATACTTCGACCAGCTTGACGACAACGGCGATCGCACCTTGACCCGGGTCGAATTCCGCGATCGCAACGACGAGACCCTCGACGCCTTCTCGACCTTGGATAAGAATCGCAACGGCGTCTTGAGCAAAAAAGAATCGCAATTGAGCGACAATGCCTTCAACCAGCTCGACTCCAACCGCGACGGCAATCTCACCCGGAACGAATATTACGATAAAACTCCTTCGGTGCCGGTACCGGCCAATAATTTCAGCGCCCTCGACCGCAACCGGGACGGTATCCTCTCGCAATACGAATGGCAGGGCAGCATATCCGAGTTCAAGTCCCTCGACACCGACGGCAATAAAGTCATCACCGTGATCGAGTTCAACAGTCGTGGGCGGGCCAATCGTCCGGGCATAAAATGAAGCCTCGGCTCTTCGTCGGCGGCGACCTCGACGGTTTTTTCGGGCTCTTCGTCGACAACCTGCTCCAGCTGATGCTGATCGACGTCCTCTGCCGCGGCGTCTGCGGCTTGCCCGACGAGCTGGTCGTCGGCCGGATCCTGCCGGGCGCGGCGATCTCGATCCTCCTCGGCAACCTCTTCTACTCCTGGCAAGCTTGGAAATTGGCCAAAGCGAGCGGGCGATCCGACGTCACCGCCCTGCCCTATGGCATCAATACGCCGAGCCTGGTGGCCTTCATCTTTCTCATCATGGGCCCGGTCTACCAGGAGACCAAGGACCCAGTCCTGGTCTGGAAGGTCGGCCTCTTCGCCTGCTTGCTCAGCGGGATCTTGGAAACCGCCGGCGCCTTCGTCGGCGATTGGCTGCGGCGGCATACGCCGCGGGCGGCCCTGCTCTCCTCCTTGGCCGGAGTGGCCATCACTTTCATCGCCTTGGGCTTCATCTTCCAGATCTTCGCCTCGCCGGCCATCGCGATCTTGCCGATGATGCTGATCTTGGCAGCCTATGCCGGCCGAGTGAAGCTGCCCGGTGGCATTCCCGGGGGTTTCGCCGCGGTGGTTTTGGGCACCGCCTTGGCTTGGTTGTTGCGGTCGTTGGGTTTCGAGCTATTCGCGCCGTCGAACGCTCCCTTCGAGCTCGGCTTTCATCCGCCCCGGCCGGCGCTCGGCGAGCTCGGGAGCTTCTTGGCAAGCCCCTGGATTTGGCGCCACCTCGCGGTCATTTTTCCGATGGCCTTGTTCAACCTGATCGGCTCGCTGCAGAACTTGGAGAGCGCCGAAGCCGCCGGCGACCGTTACGAGACTCGGCCGGCCCTGCTGGCCAACGGCCTTTGCAGCATCTTGGCCGCCTTCCTCGGCAGCGCTTTTCCCACCACCATCTACATCGGGCATCCCGGCTGGAAGGCGATGGGCGCCCGCATCGGCTATTCGATCCTCAACGGCAGCGTGATCACTTTGCTCTGCCTCTTCGGCGGCGTGACTTTGGTGCTGAGAATCGTCCCCTTGGAAGTGACCTTGGGCATTTTGCTCTGGATTGGCGTCGTGATGACCGCCCAGGCCTTTCAGGAGGTGCCGAAGAGCCATGCCTTGGCGGTGGCCACCGGCTTGATTCCGGCCCTGGCGGCTTGGACTTTAATGGTGGTCGAGACCAGCCTCCAAAAGGCCGGCACCACGCTCTTCGCGGTGGCGCCGAAATTCGGCAATGCCCTCTTCATCGGCGGCGTGATTTCGCTGAATCAAGGCTTCCTCATCACTTCGATGATCTTGGCCTCGATCGTCGTTTTCCTGATCGAGCGCGAGTTCTTCAAAGCGGCGCTGTGGTCCGTCGCCGCCGCTCTCCTTTCGGCCGTCGGATTGACCCATGCCTATCGACTGACCGAAGCCGGGGTGCAGAATGACTTCGGTTGGCTCAAGGCACCGGCCTTCGTCTTCGGATATTTGGCCAGCGGGCTGCTGTTCTTCGCTTTGGCCGGTTGGGCGAGGCGGAGGACGGAATGAAAGCCGAAGCCGTCCAGGAGTCGATCTTCATCCCGGTGGGTGGAAAGGACGAGCTGCATTTAAGGCGAATCTACCGCGACCCGGAAGGAGAGCCCCTTTTCCTTCTCCACGGCTCGATCGAGAACGGCCGCATTTTTTATTCGGAGTCGGGCAAGGGCCTCGCCCCTTATCTGGCCCAAGAAGGTTTCGATGTTTACGTCGGAGACTTGCGAGGCCGTGGCCTTTCCCGGCCACGGATCGGCAAGGGCTCGGCCTATGGTCAGAGCGAAGCCATCGTCGAAGACCTGCCGGCTTTTTTGACCGAAATTCGAAATCGCCGCGGGCGGCCCCCGCGACATTGGATCGCCCATAGCTGGGGCGGCGTCTTGTTGATGGCCTTCTATGCCCGCTTTCCGAATTGGCGGCCGGGTTTGGATTCGGTCCTTTGCTTCGGCACCAAGCGCCGGATCGGAGTGTTTAACCGGCAGAAATTCCTCGTCATCGACCTCTTTTGGAACTTGGCCGCGCCGCTTTTAGCCCGGATTTACGGTTATTTGCCGATGGTGGAATGGAAGATGGGCAGCGACAATGAGACGGTCTCATCCTTGAATCAGAATCGGGCTTGGGTAAAGGCGGGCTCGCCTTGGGTCGATCCCCAGGACGCTTTCGATTACGGCCAGGCGATCTTGGAAGCTCCGCCGCCGCCGACTTTTCACTTCGCGGCGCCCAAAGATTACTATCTCGGCCACCCTCACGACGTCCAAGACTTCATCCGCGAGACCAAGCCTCGAGCCTTGAAATATCATCTATTGAGCCGGGAAAACGGGCAAAGACACGACTACGGCCACATCGACATGCTGACCCATCCCGATGCGCCGCTAGATCACTTCCCGATGGCCCTCGATTGGTTGAAGGGCGGCTTTACTCGTCCAGGATGAAGGTGATCTGGCATTCCACCCGGTATTCGACGATCCGGTCGTTCTCGACCTTGGCCTTCTGGGAAACCACTTCCGCACCGGTGATGCCCCGAAGGGTCTTGGAAGCACGCGAGACCGCGACGTTGAAGGCGTCGTGGAAGCTTTCGGCGGAGGAAGCTACGACCTGAGTTTTTCGAGCAACTGCCATAAGGCTCTCCTTTTACGTTATTCACTTATCGATGCAACATTATAGAAGCCGAGGGAAATTTCTCAAAGCGCCGAATGAGCTTTCGGTGCCTTCGAAAAAAAGCGCTTGAGGAGGCCGATGACCATTGGAAGGATGGAGATAAAAACCACAACTAAGATAATAAGATGCAATTTTTCGCCCAAAGGGCTCTGTCCGAGGAAATATCCGAGTGTGGTCATGGAAAAAACCCAGCCGATGCCACCGAAGACATTGAAGGCCACGAAGCGGCGGTAGGACATGTCGGCGACCCCGGCCACGAAGGGAACAAAGGTTCGAAGGATCGGCACGAAGCGGGCCAGGATGATGGCCTTGCCGCCGTGCTTCTCATAGAAGGCATGGGCTTCGAGGACGTATTTCTTCTTGAAGAAACGGTTGTCCGGTCGGTTGAAGATCTTGGGCCCGGTCTTGCGGCCGAGCCAGAACCCGATTTGGTCGCCGATCACCGCCGCCGCCATTAAGCTCAGATTCGTTGTCCAGATATTCAAGATCGGCTCGCCGCCGCTGAGCGAGCGCGAGCAGAGGACGCCGGCCGTCACCAGGAGC
>JBIOXX010000517.1:0-2467 GCA_044869875.1 bacterium
TGGTCGACGGCCCGATCGATCTTTTCGATCTTCAGCTCGCCCCGCTTGCAAAGACCGCCGAGGTATTCGGCCATGGCGTCTTTCATGCGTTGCGGCCCGGCTTCGAAAAAGAGCCGCGCGATCTTGGGGTGACGCTCGGACTCCGAGGAAATCACTTGGTGAATGGCCAGGGCCTCCGGGCTGAAAATCAAATCCAAAAAATTTTTGGCAATCGTCAGCAAGGTGTCGTGCGGGCATAAGCCCGCACATTCGCCAAAGGTTTCGGCCGGCTGATGCTCTTCGCACTTGGCCGAGATGACGGTCTTGAAGAGCTCGTCCTTGCTGCCGAAATGGCCGTAGACCGTCTGCTTCGAAACCCCGGCCGCTGCCGCGATCTGGTCCATGTTGGCGGCTTCGAAGCCATGCTTGAGAAAATAGCGCTGGGCCGCTTTCAGGATGGCATCCCGTTTCTCGAGGTCTTTGGGCCGTCCGAGGGCCGATTTGATGGAATATTTGCCGCGAGCCATTTTTAGACTTCCAAGTTTACAAATAGCATGTTATCAAACTCACCAGTATAATAAATACTCTTTCCAGCGGGGAAACCAGCCATGCTCGGCGTCGCCCTGAAAATGTTGACCGGGGATCGAGCGAAATATCTCGGACTTATTTTTGGAATTACTTTTGCCACGCTTTTAATGTCCCAACAAGTTTCGATTTTCGTCGGGCTGATGGCCCGAACCGCCAGTCAAATCCGCGACATCAGCGAAGCCGACGTCTGGGTGATGGATCCCCAAGCCCAATACATGGAGGAAATCAAGCCCTTGCCCGACCGTGATCTGAACCGGGTCCGCGGGGTCTCGGGAGTCCAGTGGGCGGCGCCGCTCTTCAAGAGCTTGGCGGTGATCCGGGCGCCCGGCGGCATCATGCAGCAGGCAATCCTGATGGGCATCGACGACGCGACGCTCACCGGCAAGCCGCCGAAGATGATCGAAGGCCAATGGGAAGACTTGAAGCTGCCCGATGCGATGATCATGGATAAGGCCGGCTATGAATTCCTTTGGCCGGGCGAGCCCTTCAAGCTCGGCCGCGAGGTCGAGATCAACGACCGGCGGGTGGTGATCGTCGGCCTCTGCGAGGCTTCGCCGCCTTTCCTAACCTTTCCGATTGTCTACTCCCGCTATAGCCTGGCTCTCAAATTATCGCCGGGCCAACGCAACCGTCTTTCCTACATCTTGGTCAAAGCGGCTCCAGGAATTCCGCCCAAGGAGCTTGCCGCCGGCATTCAGCGTCAAACCGGACTCCAGGCCCTCACGTCCCACGATTTTCAATGGCGCAGCATCCGCTATTATCTGGATCGAACCGGCATCCCGGTGAACTTCGGCATCACCGTCGTCCTCGGCTTCATCGTCGGAGCGGCCATTGCCGGCCAGACTTTCTACATCTTCGTCATCGAGAACTTGAAGCAATTCGCGGCGATCAAGGCGATCGGAGTCCGCAATCGCCGCATCCTCTCGATGGTTTTGCTGCAGGCCGGCGTCGTCGCCTTCATCGGCTTCGGCTTGGGAATCGGCCTGGCGGCGCTTTTCTTCTTCTCAACCAAGGACGTACCGGCGCTCCGCGGTTTCACCCTCCACTGGCAAGTGATGGCGGGCACGGCGCTGGCCGTGCTCACCATCATCACCCTTTCGAGCTTGGTGAGCATCCGTCGAGTGGTGACGGTCGATCCGGCAATCGTATTTCGAGGATGAGTTATGGACCACCTGATCACGGCTCGCGACATCATCAAGGATTTTCCCTCCGGCGACGGCAAGATTCGAGTGCTCCATGGCATCGATCTCGACCTTAATGCCGGTGAGCTCACGATGATGGTGGGACCCAGCGGCTGCGGCAAGACAACCTTGCTCTCGATTCTCACCGGAATCCTCACCCCGTCCGGGGGCGAGGTTGAGGTCGCGGGGGCTCCGCTTTTTCGCATGTCCGACGACGAGCTGGTCGACTTCCGGCGTTGTAACCTCGGTTTCATCTTTCAACAATTCAACCTCTTGCCTTCGTTGACCGCCGCCGAGAACGCCGCCATTCCGCTCGTCGCCGGCGGGATGTCGATGCGGGCGGCGATGCGAAAATCCTCGGCGGTCCTGGCCAGGATCGGCATGGCCGATCATTTGGCCAAGCTGCCGGCCCACCTTTCGGGCGGTCAGCAGCAGCGGGTGGCCATCGCCCGGGCCCTGGTTCACGATCCGCGGATGATCGTTTGCGACGAGCCGACCTCGGCGCTCGATGCCCAGACCGGCCAAACGGTGATGGAAATTTTACGCGACATCGCGCTCGAAGCCAGTCGCGCCGTGCTGGTCGTGACCCATGACAGCCGAATCTTCGATTTCGCCGACCGCATCGTCCACATGGTGGACGGCCGGATCAGCAAGGAAGAGCGGAATGGAGGCGCCGATGAATCGAGAAAAGCTGTATAAGTACGGTTTCCCCTTGCTCG
>JBIOXX010000518.1:0-2962 GCA_044869875.1 bacterium
GTGGCCGACTGGTTGGCGCCGAGCTTGGCGGTCTTCCAAATCATGTAGGAAAGCACCGCCGGGATCCCCAAGCCCGCCAGCATCCGCTGCCAGAAGAAGAGCCCGTGACCTCGCCAGAGATCCATCAATTGGTCGAGCGAGGCGCCGCCGCCCGAGACGTCCTTGGAATAGAGCCAGAAGGTCGCCAGGACGACCAAGATCCGGGCAACCAAGACGAAGATCAGCATTTCGGCCATCCGGGCCAAAAGCCGCTTGGGCATCGATTTCACCAAGTACCAATGGCCGAAGATCATCGCCAGGACGAAGACCCCCAGGAACATGGCGGCGGTCAGGAAGTGCAACGGCAGGATGAAGTTCTTCAACCCGCCGTAGAGATCCTGGGTCCGGTAGAGGAAGCCCTCGGCGACGAGCGAAGCCCCGCCCAAAATCGCGCTGGCCCGGACCAGGAGCTTGGCGCCGCCGGCCAGCTTCCGGCGCATCCGAATATAGAGAAAAAAGGAAAGCGCGAAAAAGGCGATATAGAGCCCAACGGTGATTTGGGGCCAAAGCCCCTGCTGGGCCCGGACCACGCCGAAGTTCTGGGGCAATTCGAAAGGATAGTAAAAATTAAGAAAAAGCCCGATCGCGGTGAAAAGCGCGCTCATCCCCGAGGCCAGGCGGTAGAATTGGATATCGACCTCTTTAAGCGGCATCAGCGCCAAGAGGATCATGCAGCCTACCGAAAACTGGTAGAGGAACATCACCAGGATGAACGACACATGGTACATGCGGGGCTGGGATTACTGAAAGCGACCCGCAAAAACAAGAAGGTTTTTCAGGCGATACCAAAGGCGGCTGGGCCGCGCCGGAACCAAGCTGCAGCCGCCGGCGCCGACGCTTTGGCTCTCGCTTAAATTGCCCGAACCGAGCGGGCTGGTGCCGTCGAAGGGGTTAGTCACCACGTCGATCTCCGAGAACTGGTCGCAGGAACCGCCGGCGCACTCGCAGCTCACCGTGATGTCGTCGAAGCATTCGACCTTGACCAGGGCCTGGGGCGAATCGACCGGTTCCAATCCGGAGCCGCCCTGGAATTGGCTCAAGATGTTCTGGACGCATACTTTATAGGTCTCGCCGGGCTTGAGCCCGGTAATTTGGTAGCCGCCGCAATCGCCGGCGCAGTTGGCCGCCGTTTTGTCGCCGGCCCGCAGCCTTGGCGCTTCGGCGCCGGAGATGAAAGCCAGAGCCTCCTCCCGCTCGAAGCGCGAATCGACGCTGCGCAGCACCACTTCGACGCCGCGGAGCTCGGTTTTTCCGTCGGAAGCCAGGACTCGGCCTTCGACTCCGCAGCTCCCCTGCTCCGGATTCCCGTAAAGCCGGTTGAAATAAGCGATGTCGTCGGCGTGGAGGGTTTCCATCTTGGCCCCTTCGACCAGCATCGGAAACATCGTCGGTAGGTCTTCCTCGATCGAAACCGAGCAGGTGCCGGTGGCCCGGCAAGAAGCGTAGCTTTCGGGATTCACCTGGCTGTGATCCATGCCGAGCATGTGGCCGATCTCGTGAAGGATCATCCGCCGCACCCGGGTCTCGTCCAAGGTCAAGGCGCAGGGTCCGCAGCCGTCTTTCGAAACGGTGTGGCCGGAGGCGTCGGGAATGCAGGCGCCGCTGAATACCGCCCTCGCCTTCTCGATCGAAGCGGTGGCTTCGTTGACCTGCTCTAATCCGGCGAAAGCCAAAGTATTGAACTTGGCGCAGCTGCCGAAGACGGCGTCCAAGACCTCGCCGTCGGCATCGAGGATGATGGGATTCACCGGCTTGGAAGAGCCAAGGTAAACCGAGTAATTGCTAATATTGACGTCGTCACCGAGGCCGTCGGCGGCCAAGGGCAAGGATTCGCCTTCACCGATGCTCAAGCTTCCGCCCTGCAAGGATTCGATCCAGGTCGCGAAGGATTCGGCGATGATCTGGGCGACGCGCTCACGGCTAAAATCGGAATCGCCGGGCTTCAAGTCGCCGCGGTCGAGATTGTAGACGAGGGGCTTTTCCCAACGGTAAGGAATGCCGTCGATGGTGGTTTGATGAGCTCCGCCGGCCCGGGCCGCGGTCGGCCAGGCAAACACACCGATGGAGAGTAATAACAATAACTTTCGCATGCTACCTTGCCCTTGAAAGGAATGGCGCGGGAAACCTGTTGATAGACGGAACGGGCTAGGTATCGGTGGGAAGCGCGATTAATTGCGCAAAAAAATGTTCAGGATTTGCCAGCTCTTCGTGGCACGGCGCGGCGTAAGGCTGCAACCGCCGGAGCTTCCTTGGGGATCGACGATTTGGGGATCGCCGTCGGAGCCGTCATCGAGCGCCCCGGGATCGACATTGGTGACGACATTCAGGCCGTCGAAATTGGGGCAGGTTCCGCCGCCGGGGCAGTCGCAAGTCACGGTCAAGCCGGCCGGGCAGTCATCCTCGACTCCCTGAAAGGGCGGATCCAGCGGCTCGATACTCGATCCGCGGCTGAACTGGCTGAGGATGTGCTGGACACAAATTTGGTAGGTCGCGCCCGGCTCAAGGCCGGTCAGCTCGTAATCGCCGCAGCCGCTCTTGCAGTTTCCTTGGCGCTTGTTGCTGTTGGTAAGGCGCGGAGCCTCGGCGCCGGAGACGAAGGACATCGCATCGATCGAGCGGAGCGACGTATCGAGGTTGCGGGCCAAAACCTCGACGCCACGGACCGGGGTTTTGCCGTCATTGGCCAAGATTTGTCCGGTCGCCGAACAGAAGCCTTGGTTGGCGTTGCCGTAGAGGCGTTGAAAATAAGCGATGTCATCTTGATGGAGATCGAGCATGGCCGAGCCCTCGACCAAGATCGGAAACATCGTTGGGATATCCTGGGCCACCGCGGCAGTGCAGCCGCCGCTGCGCACGCAATCGAGAAAGGAGTCGGGATTGACCTGGGTATGGTCCATGCCCAGAAGGTGGCCGATCTCATGGG
>JBIOXX010000519.1:0-2122 GCA_044869875.1 bacterium
GTGAAGAACGAGGAGATCGACGTCATGCGCGAGCTGGTCAAGCGCGGCATGGAGAAGGCGGTGAGCTTCGCGGTGCCGCTCAAGGTCGAAGTCGGGATCGGCGCGAATTGGGCCGAGGCCCACTAGATCCTGTTGTCGTATCTTGATTCAGCCCCAACATGATCCGCAAGCATTGCCGGATTTGCTTCCGCGCCGCGACCCGATCCTTGCTGAAGGTTCGGACCGGCGCGAAAATGCCGAACTTCATCGCCGAGGCCCAAACGTCCTCGCTTCGCCCGTACTCCAAATACCAGGCGCCGCCGGGAGTGGCATAGTGAGTGGCTGAGCCCCGGGGCAGGTAGTGGATCGATCCGGGTCCGAGCTCGGGGTTGGCGTCATAGCCCGATTCCGACTCCGACCTTTGCTTTCCATCTAAGATGAAATCCCAGACGTCCATTCGCCGATAGCGGCCCGATGGTCCCTCGCTGCCGATCGCGCTCCAGTAGAAGATCAGATACTCCTTGCGTGAGCAGTAGAGGACTTGGATTTTTCCGGTGACGGTGCCGGCGTAATTGAAAGTCGGCTCGGCCAGATTTTTCGCAACCCGACCGGGGTAAGCTTTGAGCAGGTCGCGGTGCAGGGCTTCATACATAGCCTGGTGGCTTCCGGTTTCGCGAAAGGTGAGGATGGCATTACGGGCCGCCGCTTTCAGGATCCGGGGCTCGAGGACATAGTCGCCGCGTCGAACTTGGCGAAGCCGACGCTTTTCGAGGCGCTTGAGATAAGCGGTTCCGCGATGAGAATTTCCGGCTTGGTTCCCGGCCCATTCTTCGTGGGTCAAAGGCAGGGGTGAATCCGCTTTCTCTGGAACGGAAGGCAGGGGCGGTAGGGGACTTTGAGGTCTTAGAGCCGGTGGCGACATGGTTCCTCCATTTCGACATCGCAAGGAGCAAGTCCAATGCCGGCCGGAGAAGCGATATAGGGCCCTTGGATCGCCAAAGCGGGGGGATGCTGGCCTCGAATGAGAAGAAACGTGAAACCTTTGCTTAGTGCGGGAGCCCGTGGGCCAAGAGGGCCGCTTGGGTGCGGGAAGCCACGCCCAGTTTGCCGAGGATCCGCCCGACGTGAGTTCGAACGGTGGCGCGGGAGATGAAAAGCTCCCGACTGATCTGAAGGTCGGAAAGGCCCCGGGCCAAGGCCTCGAGGACGTGGGTTTCGGCGAGGGTCAGATGAAAGCGGGCCGCGGCATCGGCCAATTCCAGGCTCACCTTCGGAACCTGGAGCTCGGCCAGCACGAAGGGCGAGCCGTTTCGGGTGCGGGCTAAACGCAATTCGACCAGGACCGATGCTTGATTTTCGCCGGCAAGCCTCACCTGAGGAATGGGAAGCTCAGTCGGTCGGCCTTGGCGACATAAAGCTCCGACTCGCCGTGCCGCTTCGGCGAGAAGCTCGGGTAGGACATGCTTTCGGTGGCTCAGTCCGAGCCAGCCGGCCGCGCTTTCCGAAGCCCAGAGGAGCCGGCCCTGGAGGTCGCAGGCAATTTTAGCCGGTGAGTCCAGGTCGAGAACTGTTTCGAGAAGGGCCTGGGTTTCGAGCCGCGCTTCGCTGCGCGAGATTCTCCGGACCATCGCTTCGAGCGAGGGTAGGATCCGCGCCAAGAGATGCTCCTCGCCTTCGCTGAAGTCGGGCTGGCGCCGGGAGCGGGCCAGAAGGATCCCCACCGAGCCGGGCTCGAAGATTTTGCCCTCGGTGAGGCGGAAAAGGATGTAATTGTCGATGCCGTGGAGCTTGGCATGCTCGTGGTAGACCGGAAGCTCCAAGAATTTCTTCCACTCCGGACAGCGTGGGCCGCGGAGAATTCGGACACCCTCTCGGCAAAGCGCGTTCTGCATCGGATCGGAGTGGCGGTATCGCTCGACGTAGCCGTTGTGGGTTTCGCGGTCGCCGCCGATGCTGATCAACTCTCCTTTTTCATTGGTGCGATAGATCATGGAAACGCTGGTGTCGCAGAGCCGGTCGATCAGCGGCAGGATTTCGACGTCGAGATCCTTGAAGGTCACGGCTTCGAAGGTGGTTCGAAGGACGTCGCCGATCAGCCTTTCTCGGTGAAGCGCAAAAGACATGGAGCCCCCTCCTTAAAAGC
>JBIOXX010000520.1:0-4658 GCA_044869875.1 bacterium
AGGGGGGTCCGGGGGGATTTAAAACGCCGGCAAAAAGTAAGGCGGTTGCATTGCCACGGTCGCCAAATCCCCCCTCTATCCCCCCTTTCTCAAAGGGGGGATTTTCTATGATATCGCCCGAATCTGCTCGGTCGTCCGGCCGAAGCGCCGCTCCCGGCGCTGGTATTCGGAGATCGCCTTCTGCAGCTCCGAACGGTTGAAGTCGGGCCA
Source organism: bacterium (assembly GCA_044869875.1). Taxonomy (GTDB): domain Bacteria; phylum UBA10199; class UBA10199; order DSSB01; family DSSB01; genus DATEDP01. The sequence continues at coordinate 211 of JBIOXX010000520.1, forward strand.
CAGGGTGTCGGTGAAATAAAGCTCGGTGTATGCCATCTGCCAGAGCAGGAAATTGCTGATCCGGTGCTCGCCGCTGGTGCGAATGAGCAAGTCGGGATCGGGCAGGCCTTCGGTGTAGAGCTGGCGGGCCAGATCTTCTTCGCCGATGACCCGCGAAGTGTTGCCGTCGGCCAGGGCTTGGCGAAGAAGCTGATTGACCACCTCGGTCAGCTCGCTCCGCGAGCTGTAGCTCAAGGCCAGAACCAAGGTCATGGCCTCGCAGCCCTTGGTCTCTTGGATCGTCTTGGTCAGCTCCCGGAGCACCGACTCGGGTAGGCGTTCGATTTGCCCGACGACCCGGAGTCGGACGCCGTTCTTGAGCAGCTTGGCCCGCTTTTCCTGGAGGAAATACTTGAGCAACTCCATCAGTCCCAGAACCTCGTCGGAGGGCCGATTCCAATTCTCTTGGCTGAAAGCGTAAAGGGTAAGGTATTGGATGCCGGTCTCGCGGCAGGTCTCGACGATTTCCTCGACTACCTGGCTACCGCGGCGATGGCCCTCGATCCGCGGCAAATGCCTTTGGCGGGCCCAACGGCCATTGCCATCCATGATGATGGCGACGTGCCGCGGTAATTTTTTACTCTCGGGAACGGCCATGCCGGTTCAGACTTCCATCACTTCTTTTTCTTTGTGTTCGAGCGATTCGTCGACCTTCTTGACGTAGGCGTCGGTCAGCTTCTGGACCTCGGCTTCCAATTTCTTGGCCTCGTCCTCGGAGATCTTCTTGTCCTTCTCCATCGCTTTGATCTCGTCAATGGACTCGCGGCGAACGTGGCGGACGGCAACCTTCGACTCCTCGCCGTACTTGCGGGTGAGCTTGACCATTTCCTTGCGGCGCTCTTCATTCAAGGCCGGGATCGGGATCCGGATCAGCTTGCCGTCGTTAGCCGGCGTGAGGCCCAAGTCGGACTTGATGATGGCTTTTTCAATCAGCGGAATCACGCTGGCGTCCCAGGGGCTGACCGTGATCAGCCGCGATTCGGGAACGCCCAAGGTCGCAACCTGACTGAGCGGCGTCGGTGTGCCGTAATAGTCGATCCGGATGTCGTCGAGCATCGAAGCCGAAGCCCGGCCGGTTCGGACCTTGCTCAGCTCGCCACGCAGCGAGCCGATGCATTTTTCCATCTTGTCCTTGGATTTGTTGAGCACGGGATGGGACATGAAGAATCTCCTCTGCCGTTGATCAATCGTCGATCAATTAACTCGGGTGCCGATTTCCTCGCCGCAAACCACTCGGCGGATGTTGCCCTTCTTGAAAAGGTCGAAGACGACGATCGGCATCTTGTGGTCCATGCACAGCGAGATCGCGGTCGAATCCATCACCTTGAGATTGCGATTCAACACGTCGAGGTAGCTCAAGGACTCGAAGCGCTTGGCCTTGGAATTAATCTTGGGATCGCTGTCATAGACCCCATCGACCTTGGTCCCCTTGAGGATGAGGTCGGCGCCGATCTCAACGGCCCGCAACGCCGCCGCGGTATCGGTGGTGAAAAAGGGATTCCCGGTGCCGGCGGCGAAGATCACCACCCGCCCCTTTTCGAGATGACGGACGGCCCGGCGCCGGATGTAGGGCTCGACGAGCTGGTGGATTTCGATGGCCGAGAGCACCCGGGTGTAAACCTTGGTCTTCTCGAGGAAGTTCTGGAGGGCCATGGCGTTCATCACCGTCGCCAGCATGCCCATGTAATCGCCGGTGGCCCGGTCGATGCCTTCCTTTTCGCCGCCCATCCCGCGGAAGATGTTGCCGCCGCCGATGACGATCGCGATCTCGATGCCCAAGGCAGTCAATTCGCGGATCTCGTCGGCGATGTCGCCGACCACCTCGGCGTTGATGCCGTAGCCCTCGCGCCCCATCAGCGACTCGCCGCTGAGCTTGAGGAGGATCCGCTTATATTTGGCCGCGCTTGCCATCGGTGATCTCCCTTACTTTCCGAGCTGTTTGGCGACTTCGGCCGCGAAATCTTCTTCTTTCTTGGCCATACCTTCGCCGACTTGGAAGCGTAGAAACTCCACGACCTGGCCGGAAGGATCGGTCTCTTGAAGATGCTTGAGCACCGATTTCTTGCCGCTCGGATCCTTCACGAAGACCTGCTCTAGGAAGCACACCTCCGAGGCGAACTTGCCGAGCTTGCCTTCGACGATCTTCTCGAGCATCTCCTTGGGCTTGCCGCTCTCCTGGAGCTGAGCCAGGTAGATCTCGCGCTCCTTGGCCCGGACGTCGGCCGGGATCTGCTCGCGGTGAAGGAAGCGCGGCGAGGCCGCGGCGACGTGCATCGCCAGGTCTTTCAAAAGGTCGTTGTTCAGCTTGGCAGCGTCGCCCTTGACCTTCACCAGGGCGCCGATCTTGCTGCCCATGTGGAGGTAGGAGCCGAACTTCTCGCCGGCCTTGGCTTCCAGGAGTTGGAAGCGGCGGATCGAGAGGTTTTCGCCGATCTTGGCGACCATCTCCTTGGTGAGGGTTTCGAAGTCAGTCTTGGCGCCTTCCGGAGTTTGCTTGAGCAGGGCCGTCAAATCGGCCGGCTTTTGCTTGGCGACGTGCTGAGCCACGCTCTTCACGAAGTTTTGGAAATCGGGCGTCTTGGCGACGAAGTCGGTCTCGGAATTGACCTCGACGATGGCCGCTACGTCGCCTTCGACGTGGATTTCGATCAAACCTTCGCTGGCCAGCCGTCCGGCTTTCTTCCCGGCCGAGGCCATGCCGGCCTTGCGCAGGACCTCGACGGCCTTGTCCATGTCGCCGCTGGCTTCGTTAAGGGCTTTCTTGCAATCCATCATACCGGCGCCGGTTTTTTCGCGCAGGTCTTGGACCATTTTTGCGGTGATCTCTGCCATGGGGAACTCCTAATTACTCTTCGGTGGTTTCGGTCGGAGCCGGAGCTTCGGGCTCGGGCTGGACCTTGGCGCTGTAGCTGCCGCTGTCGGCCTCTTCGCCTTCGGCTTTCTCATCGCGGCGGCCGACGTAAGCCGAGGCCTTTTCGCCTCGGGCTTCGCGGACCTGCGGCTTCTCGTCGTCGTCGCGGTCTTGGCCGGCGCGACGGGCCTGAGCCTCGCGAAGCTTCATGCCCTCGATGGCCTTATCAGCCACGGCTTGCACGAAGAGCTTGATCGAGCGCAGGGCATCGTCGTTGCCCGGAACGATGTGCTCAATCGGATCGGGATCGCAATTGGTGTCGCCCAAAGCCACGATCGGGATGTGGAGCACGTTGGCTTCGTGGAGCGCGATGTGCTCGAGGTTGGGATCGATGACCACCATGACGCCGGGAAGACGAGTCATATCCTGAATCCCGCCGAGCGAACGCTGATAGCGCTCAATCTCGCGGTCGATCATCAATTTTTCTTTCTTCGAAAGGACGTCGAAGGTGCCGTCGTCTTTCTTTTTCTGCAAATCTTTGAGGCGATCGATCGAGGACTTGATCGTGCGGAAGTTGGTCAAGGTGCCGCCGAGCCAGCGGTTGTTGACGTAGTACATGCCGCAGCGCTTGGCCTCTTCCTCGATCACGTCCTGAGCCTGCTTCTTGGTGCCGACGAAAAGCAGGTCGGCGCCGTTGCCGACGGCTTCGGCGATGAAAGCCAGGGCTTCGCGGAAGAGCTTGACGGTCTTGGAGAGGTCGATGATGTGGACCCCGTTGCGAACCCCATAGATAAAGGGCTTCATTTTGGGGTTCCAACGGCGAGTGAGGTGGCCGAAGTGCATGCCTGCTTCGAGCAGGTCTTGCATCGAGAGGTTTTCCATTTTTCTTCCTTTCGGGTTTTAGCCTCCACGCCAACCTTGGAGACGATTTTTGCATCGCCTCGCCTGCCCTACCTTCATCCCTCTTGCGAGGGACACCCGAGGCCTGAGCTTTGACGGTTGCCGTGTGCGGGATGATTTCTTTAAACCCCGGAATTTATTCCGGCGTCTGCTTTTATGGGCCCTCTCCCACGACCCCGTGAGGCCTTGGAATTAAAGGGTTTTTCCCCCTAACACGGGCATGTTATGATGACAACAGGAGTTTTATGAGTCGCCATTTCGGACCTAAACTATTGATATGTTTGGTATTTCTACTTTTTATCGCCCTTCCGGTTTTGGCTCAGGAGCAGGTCGACGATTTCGAATTCTACAAGAAATACGGGCATACCAGTAAAGTATGGAATGACGCCGTTCAACAGGGCTTCGCGGCCTACGATCAACAGAATTGCGACCAAGCCATGACCTTTCTGAAGCAGGCGGTGGCGGCCCAATGTCAGGACGCTCTAGTCTATTTCAAGTTGGCGGTCTGCTCCGAAGTCGCCGGATCGCCCTACACCGCCCTCCAATACTACCAATTGGCCGAAGAGAAGCTGAACCAGATGCAGGTCTTGCATCGCTATCAGAAGGACATCTTCGAGGCCTACGGGCGTGCCCTCTTCCAGGGCAAGAAGTACGAGGA
>JBIOXX010000521.1:0-2799 GCA_044869875.1 bacterium
CGGGTTTTCGTCGCATTTCTGGACAGGCGATTAAGCAAACAAAATGCCAGCGCTGAGCTCGCTTTATACCGCCGTTCGAGCGAATCTCGCGACCGGTTTTCAATCAATCGGTCGGTTTTTCGAGCAAGATTCGCCGCACCCGATCCAAGGCTGCCGCCGCCGTGATCTGCTTGAAGCGCGGCCGGTCGAAGGGGAAGAAGAATTTCTGCTCCCATTCGCCGCCGGGATGGGCGACGGCGATGTGGACCGTGCCGACCGGCTTGGTCTCGCTGCCACCGGAGGGTCCGGCAATGCCGGTGATGCCGATGCCGAAGTCGGCCCCGCTGGTCCGGCGGATGCCGTGGGCCATCTCGAGGGCGACCTCGGAGCTGACCGCGCCATGGGCTTCCAGGGTTTTTTCGGAAACCCCCAGCCGCGCGACCTTGGCTTCGTTGGAATAGGTAACCGCGCCCTCCAAAAAACAAAGGCTGGCGCCGGGCACATCGGTGATCAGATTGGCCAGCATTCCGCCGGTGCAGGATTCGGCCACCGCCAGCTTGAGCTTGCGGTCGCTGAAGATCTGCACCACCGCCTCTTCCAAGCTCAAGTCATCCTCGCCGAAGACCACCGCCCCCAGGGCTTCCTCGACCTTGGCCGAGGCGGCCTCCAAACGGCGCCTGGCAAGACCGGGGTCGAGGTCGGCGACTTGCAAGCGGACGTCGATGGTCGGAAAGCGGACTCGAAAACCGACCTTGGCCCCTTCGATCTCCCGTTCCGAGTTCTGCAAGGGCCGCAGCAACTGATCCATCTGGCCTTCGGGCATGCCGAAACAGCGCAGGACTTTGCGCAGTCGGGTTTCCTTGCCCAAATATGGCTCGATCAAGGGCAGGAAGCGCTTTTCGAACATCCGCTGCATTTCCTTGGGCACGCCCGGAAAGAAGGCCAATCCGGTCTGGCCTTCCCGCCAATAAGCGCCGGGCGCGGTGCCGACGTCATTGACCAAAGTCGTCGAGCCCTGGGGAAGCTGGGCCTGCTTTTCCTGGTTGGGGGTGAGAGTGCGGCCCAAGGCGGCAAAGAAATCGCGGATTCGTTTCAAGCTCGGCTCGTCGACCTGGAGCGGGCGATGGAAAGTGCGGGCCGCCACTTCCAAGGTCAGATCGTCGACCGTCGGCCCCAGACCGCCAGTCACCAAAACCAGGTCGGCCCGGGTTACGGCCCGGCGCAGGGCTTCGTCGATCAGGGCCTCGTCGTCGGGCACCGCGCTGTGGAAGCGAACCTCGCAGCCCCGTTCCCGCAGCCGCTGAGCCAACCAACTGGCGTTGGAATTGACGATGTCGCCCTCGACCACCTCATTGCCGGTGGCCAGGATTTCCACGATCATGAGATTCCCCAAATCAGCATGATGAGCTGGAGGCACAAGTTGGCAAAGACGCCGGCCAGGACGTCATCCATCACCACGCCCCAACCGCCGCCCCATTTTTTGTCAATATAGCGGATGGGCCAGGGCTTCGCGATATCAAAGACCCGGAAGAGTAGGAAGGCGATCAGGACCGTTTTGAAGCTGAAAGGCACAAGGATGACCGTCACCAGGTAGCCGGCCACCTCGTCGATGACGATGCTCGAGCTATCGTGGCTGCCGATCTCGTGTTCGGCGGCTTGGCTGATGAAAACCGCAAAGAGGACGAAAAGAGCCGTTCCGGCGGCAAAATAGGGCCAAGGCAAATTTCTTCCCAAATAAAAGAGCAGGACCCCCCAGAGGGTGCCATAGGTGCCAGGCGAACCGGGAATGAATCCTAGGCCCAAGCCGGAGCTGAGCCAAAGGGCGAGTCGACGCATGCTTTCTCATAGAAGAAGCCCGAATTGGTTTCCATGAAAAGATTGACGAGCGGACCCAATTCTTCTTAAATCCTTCCCTCGCTTTTAGCCGTTTTGAGGGCTACCCACATTTATCCCGAAGGGAGAGATCGTCCATGAAAGTCCGTGCCATTCTGATGAGTTCCTGTCTTGCATTCTCCGTTGCCGCCTGCGGTTCGGGGGGAAGCGCGCCGGGAGCCGGCGATCTCGAAAAAAATCTCAATCAAGGCAAGGAGCTGGCGACCCTGGGTCCGGTCTCGATCGACGAGGGCTACCTCGAGGTCCTAAGCCGGGTGAACCCCAACATCACCGCCCAGCTCAAAAACCCGGCCGGCAAGAAGCGCTTGATCGACAGCCTGCTCGAGCAGGAGCTCCTCTATAAAGAGAGCGTGAATCGCGGCTTGGCCAAAAAGCCCGAAGTTCAGGAGAAGGCCGCTCTCTACGAGCGGGTCATCTTCGCCCAGGCTGTTTTGGACGATGCCGTCGACAAGAAGGCCAAGGATTATTACGACGCCAACAAGGACAAGGAATTCTCCCGGGTCAAGCTGGCCCACATCCTGATCAAGACTCAAACTCCGCCGCCGCCCGGCGCCGACAAGGCCAAGACTCCGCCGCCGGCACCCACCGGGCTTAGCGAAGCCGATGCCTTGAAGAAGGCCCAAGAAGCCAAGGCCAAGCTCAACTCCGGCACCGCTTGGGAAGTGGTGGTCACCGAGTATTCCGACGACCGCGGCAGCAAGGCCCGGGGCGGGGAGATCGGTTTGGTGGCCCGGGGCGACCGCCGCGCCGACCGCTTTGGCTGGGGCGACATGATCGAGAAGTCTTTCACGATGAAGGCCGGCGAGATCAGCGATCCAATTTTGGCCAAGGACGGCTATCACATCGTCAAGGTGATCGAAGTAGCCCAAGTTGCCCCCTTCGATGAGGTCCAAAACACCATCAAGTTCAAGCTGCGCTCCCAGGTCA
>JBIOXX010000522.1:0-9084 GCA_044869875.1 bacterium
AGGTCGAGCTAAGGAGCGAGGAAACCGGCCGGCGCCCGGCTTCGGTCCCATCCTCGGGTCCACCGGCGGCGCCGCTCGATCCAGTGGTTCAACAAGCGATGGAAATTCTCAACGCCAGCATTAAGGAGTGAAGATCGATGGACATGAATAAGATCATGAAACAGGCCCAGAAGATGCAACGCGAGATGGCGCAGAAGCAGGAAGCCCTGGGCAGCCTAATTTTCGAGGCCTCGAGCGGCGGTGGCATGGTCACCGCCAAGGTCAACGGCAAGCAGGAATTGCTCGAGCTCAAGATTGAGCCCGACGTGGTCGACAAAAGCGACGTCGCCATGCTCCAGGATTTGGTCATCGCCGCGGTCAACGAAGCTCACCGCCGGGCTCAAGAGGAGATCCAAAAAGAGATGTCCTCGCTGATGGGCGGAATGTCGCTGCCGGGAATCTTTTAATGGCCTCACCGATCGAACGCCTGGTTCATCACTTGAGCCAATTGCCCGGCATCGGCGAGAAGACGGCGACCCGGCTCACTTTCTTCATCCTGCGGCAAAAGGAAAGCTACGCTCGGGAGCTGGCCGCAGCCCTCTCCGATCTTCACGAAAAAGTCGGCTTCTGCCGGCGCTGCCAGAATTTGACCGAGGAGAATCCCTGCCGGCTCTGCGCCGATCCGAAGCGCGATCCCCGAATCCTGCTGGTGGTCGAATCGCCCCAAGATATGCTGGCGATCGAGCGGAGCTTGAGCTACCGCGGGCTCTATCACATCCTCCACGGCGCGATCTCGCCCTTGGAAGGCGTCGGTCCCAATGAATTGAAAATTTCGGAATTGCTGGGGCGCTTGGGAACCGAAGGAGTCGAGGAAGTGATCCTCGCCACCAATCCCAACGTCGAGGGCGAGGCGACCTCGCTCTATCTCCAAAAAATCCTTTTGCCTCTAGGCATCAAGGTGACCCGCATCGCTTCGGGGGTGCCGGTGGGCAGCGGCATCGAATATCTCGATCCGCTGACCTTGAAAAAGGCCTTGGAGGGCCGCCAGGCCCTAAGCGCTTAGAAGAACCATCCTATTTACGGCCTTGACAGCGCTTCCAGCGGCTTCCTAGAATTCGCGCCAATATGTCCTTCATCAATTATCAGAACAAAGAGATCAATTTTAAGATCGTCTACTACGGGCCGGCCCAGTCCGGCAAAACCACCTGCCTGGAGTACCTCTTCGAGAAGACCAAGGGGAAGTCGAAGGCCGAGATGATCCGCCAAGAGTCGAATGAGCGGACCTTATTCTTCGATTTCATGCCGCTCTTCTTGAGCGATATCAAAGGCTATAAGACCCGCTTCCATCTGTACACGGTGCCGGGCCAAGTTTTGTACGAGGACAGCCGAAAGCTGATCTTGAAGGGCGTCGACGGCGTGGTCTTCGTCGCCGACAGCTCGGTCGATCAAATGGAGGCCAACCTCCGCTCGCTGGAGAGCCTCCAGACCAACCTCACCGAGCAGGGCGTGAGCTTGGACCAGATTCCCTTCTTGGTTCAATACAACAAGCGGGACCTGCCCACCGCCGCCAACGTCGAGGCGATGCGCAAGCTGCTCAATCCCAACAAAGCGCCGGACATGGAGACCATCGCCACCAAGGGCGAGAGCGTCTTCGAGGGCTTCAGCCGCATCGCCAAGGACGTCATCCGCGAATACGCCGATAACGGCTAAGCTTCGCCGAGGTAGGCCTTCCTGATTTTGGGATCCTTTAATAGGTCGGAAGCCTTGCCTTCCATCGTGATTTGGCCGGTCTCGAGGACGTAGGCCCGATGGGCGGTCTCGAGGGCCAGGTAGGCGTCTTGCTCGATCAGGAAGATCGTCGCGCCCTCGCGGTTGATCTCGACCAAGGTCTTGAAAATCTGCTGGACCAGGGTTGGAGCGATACCCAGCGAAGGCTCGTCCAACAGGAGCAGCGAGGGCCGGCTCATCAGGGCCCGGCCGATGGCCAACATCTGCTGCTCGCCGCCGCTTAAAGTTCCGGCGTTCTGGTCGATCCGTTCCTTCAAGCGCGGGAAGAGCTGAAAGATCCGCTCCATGTCGCCGCCGAAATTCTTGCGGTCGCGGCGGCCGTAAGCCCCGAGCTCTAAATTGTCCTTCACGCTCAAATTGGCGAAGACCATCCGGCCCTCCGGCACTTGGGCGATCCCGTGGCGAACGATCTCGTGGCTGGGGCTCTTGGCCAAGTTGACCCGCAAGCCCGGGGTTTCGTATTCGAGCCGGCCCTGGCTCGGCCGGATCAGGCCGCTGACCGTTCGGACCAAGGTCGTCTTGCCGGCGCCGTTGCTGCCGATCAAGGTCACGATCTCGCCGGCCATGACGTGGAGACTCACGCCCTTCAGGGCATGGACCGCGCCATAGTGAACGTGGAGATCGTCGATCACCAGCATCTCAGCGTTCCACCCTTTCGCCCAAATAGGCTTCGATGACCTTGGGATTGCGCCGGATCTCCTCGGGCGGCCCTTCGGCGATTGGAACGCCGTAGTCCAGGACTAGGAGGCGAGGGCAGAGGTTCATCACCACCGACATGTCATGCTCAATCAAAATAATCGCCAATTTGAGCTCGCTATGAAGCTTGCGGATGAGTTGAATCAGCTCCCGCTTCTCCGAAGCGTTCATCCCGGCCGCCGGCTCGTCGAGCAGCAGGAGCTTGGGATGGGTCGCCAAGGCACGCACAATCTCGAGCCGCCTTTGGTCGCCGTAGGAAAGATTTTTGGCTTTTTCATCCCGATGTTTTTCGAGGTGGAATCCGCCAAGCAAGCGCAAGGCTTCGAGCCGGATCTGCTCCTCTTCTTCGCTGAAACGTTTCCGAGCCAAGACCGCGTCCCAAAGCGAGTAGCGAATCCGGTGATTAAACGCGACCCGGACATTGTCCAAGACGCTGAGCTCGGGGAAGAGCCGGATATTCTGAAAGGTGCGAGCCACGCCGAGTCGGTTGATCTGGTGGGGAACGAGCGGGTTGACCAAGGTCCCTTCGAAGAAAATTTCGCCGTCGGTCGGATCGTAAACTCCGGTCAGCAGGTTGAAAAAAGTCGTTTTACCGGCGCCGTTGGGTCCGATGATGCCCATCAGCTCTTGGGCTTGGAGCGAGAAATCGAGACCCGAGAGAGCCTTGAGGCCGCCGAAGGCGATGCTGCAATTCTTGACCTCGAGCAGGGCCATCTTAAGCCTCGCTCCCGGCCGGCTTGCGGCTCCAGAATTTCCACGAGATGCCCTTCGAACGAAGCAGCATCGTTACGATGATGAGCAGGCTGTAGAGAATCATCCGCCACTCGGCGAAGCCACGCAGGCCCTCGGGCAAGACGGTGAGCAGGACCGCCGCCGCGACCACGCCCCAGAGATTGCCCATGCCGCCCAAGACCACCATGACCACCAGCTCCACCGATTTGAGGAAGGAGAAGCTGTTGACGTGGAGGTAGTTCAAATAGTGGGCGTAGAGACCGCCGCCGATGCCGGCGAAGAAGGCCCCGATCGCGAAGGCCGTCACCTTGGCCCGGGTGTTGGAGATGCCCAGCGACACGGTGGCGATCTCATCTTCGCGCACCGCCAGAAAAGCCAAACCCTTGGAGGCCCGAGTCATCCGAGCAACGACCCAAAGGGTTAGCGCGGCGAAGGCGAAGACCCAAAAAAAATCGGCATAGGCCGGGATGTCGGCAAAGCCCCGGGCTCCGCCCACGACGTCCATATTATAGATGATGACGATGACGATCTCGCCGAAGCCCAGGGTGGCGATCGCCAGGTAATCGCCGCGTAGCCGCAAGGTCGGAATGCCGATCGCCAGGCCGGCGATCAGAGCCAGCAATCCGCCGAAGGCCAGCGACAGCAGAAAAAGCATCGGGTTCAGCGCGGCTTCGGGGATGAAGCTCAATGCCGCCCGCAGCGCCGGATGAAAATAAACGCTGAAGGCCGCCGAGGCATAGGCTCCCACCGCCATGAAACCGGCGTGACCCAAGTTGAACTGGCCGGTGTAGCCGTTGATCAAGTTGAGCGAGGTGGCGAGAACGATGTTGATGCCGATGTAGACTAATATTTGAAGGTAGTAGGGATTGAGGAAGCGGCCCAAAGCCAGATTCAATCCCCAGAGCAAAGCCAGCAAGAGGAGGGGAAAGAGAATTCGCTTCATCAAACCTTCTCCTGGCGGCTCTTGCCCAAGAGCCCGCTCGGCTTGATCAATAAGATTAGGATCAAGATCACGAAAGCCAGGGCGTTGCGATAGGTGCTGGAGATGTAGCCCGAGACCAAGGTTTCGGCGATGCCCATCAAGAGCCCGCCGATCAGGGCGCCGGGGATGTTGCCGATCCCGCCCAGGACCGCGGCCACGAAGGCCTTGAGACCGGGCATCAGCCCCATCAGCGGATCGACCTTGGGATTGGAGAGGCCGACCAAGATGCCGGCGGCCGCCGCCAGGACCGAGCCGAAGACGAAGGTCAGGCTGATGACGCGGTTGACGTTGATCCCGACCAAGTGGCTGGCGGTGTGGCTGAAGGACACCGCCCGCATCGCCTTGCCGATCTTGGTCTTCTGAACGACGGCCTGGAGGGCGAACATCAAAACGAAGCTCACGACGAAGATCGCGAGCTGGATGTTGTTGATGACCACGCCGTGGAAGTTCACCACTTCGCGAGTTTCGATCAGGGTCGGGAAGAACTTGGGATCGGCGCCGAAGAGGTACTGGCCGCCGTATTCGAGCAAGAGCGAGACGCCGATCGCGGTGATCAGGGCGTTGAGCCGGGGCGCGTTGCGCAGCGGCCGGTAGGCGAAGCGTTCGATCGCCGCACCAAGGAGGGCGCAGGCCAACATCGCGGTCAGCATTACCAAGGAGAAGCGCAGAAAAGTTCCGCCGCCGTTGAAGACCCGGGCGGCGTAATAGCCAACCATCGCGCCGATCATGTAGACATCGCCGTGGGCGAAGTTGATCAGCCGGAGCACGCCGTAGACCATCGTGTAGCCCAAGGCAATGAGAGCGTAGATGCTGCCCCAAGCCAGGCCGTTGACCAATTGTTGGAAAAATTCGGTCAAGAGGGCTCCAGGGCCTTGTGGAACTTCACCTTCCCGCCCTCGATCTTCAAGATGACGATTCGCTTTTTGGCGTTGCGATCGGCGTCGATGCTGATCGAGCCGCTCACGCCTTGGAGGCCGGTGGTCGTGGCCAGGGCATCGCGGATCTTGGGGCCTTCGGTCGAATTGGCCCGCTTGATTGCGTCAAAGAGGATGTTGGCCGCGTCATAGCCGAGGACCGCCATCGCGTCCGGCACCTTGTTGTATTTGGCCTGATACTTCTTGATGAAGTCCTGCACGATCGGCGCCGGATCGTCGGTGGCATAGTGGTTGCTGAAATAGCTGCCTTCGACGGTGGTTCCGCCGATCTCCAAGGTCTTGGGGCTGTCCCAACCGTCGCCGCCCATCAAAGGCAGGTTGAGCCCCAAGTCGCGGGCTTGGCGGGCGATCAAGCCGACCTCGGTATAGTAGCCCGGAACGTAGATCGCCTGAGGATCCTTGTTCTTGATCGTGGTGAGCTGGGCTCGGAATTCGATGTCGCCCTCGGAGTAGCTCTGCTTGTCGACGATCTCGCCGCCTAATTCCTTAAAAGTCTTTTCGAAGAACTCCATCAAGCCGACGCTGTAGTCGTTCTTGATGTCGTAGAGAATGGCGACCTTGCGCAGCCCCAAATCCTCGTAAGCGAAGCGGGCCATCGAGGAGCCTTGGAAGGTGTCGACGAAGCAGGCCCGGAAAATATAATCGCCGACTTGGGTGACCTTGGGATTGGTCGAGGCCGGCGAGATCATCGGGATCTTGCTCTTCTGAGCTTCGGGCGCGGCGGCTAGGCTTCGCGAGGAGGCGACCTCGCCGATCAAGGCGACGACTTGGTCCTGCTTGATCAATTTCACCACGGCGGTGCGGGCTTCCTCGGGCCGGCTCTGATCGTCTTCGACGATGATCTCAACCGGTTTGCCGAGCAGTCCGCCCGATTTGTTGAGCTCTTCCAAAGCCAGCTGAATGCCTTCGTTCATCGACTGGCCGAAGGTGGCGGTGGTGCCGGTCAGAGAGGCAAACTCACCCAGGGTCAGGACGTTTTCTTTTTTCTTGCAAGCGCTGAGGGCCAAGGTCGCCGCCAGCCCAAAAATAATCATCTTTTTCATGGGTTCTCTCCTCCGAGCGTGTTCCGCAATAAAGGGAATTCCCCTATCCTTGGCAAGTCATTTATCGGTCAGCCGCGTTTGGATATCTTGTAGCAAGGGGCTTTAGCCCCGCTTCCTTAGAAAGCCCTCGCTTGACGGCGAGGGCGAAGCTCCTTAAGATCGCGAAATTTCATATCCCATTCTTATTCCGGAGGATTTCAGTGAACCTATCCCCTAAAAATTGGCTTTCCCTTGCCCTCTGTCTCGGAATCTTGGCGGTCCTGCCGGCTTGCGGTCCCAGCCAGGAACAGATGGAGAAGGCGGTTGGCGCCTATCTTCAGAAAAACCCCCAAGCTCTGCAGAAACCGATTCAGGAGGCGATGAAGGCCAACCGGCCGCAGCGGGCCCCCGAGCTTCCGCTGGCCGAGCGGATTAAGCGGGCCGTCCAGGTGCCGATCGACAAGGCTCCGGTTAAGGGTCCGGCCAACGCTCCGGTCACCATCGTCGAGTTTTCCGACTTTCAATGCCCCTTCTGTAAGCGGGTCCTCCCCACCGTCGACCAGGTCATGAAGGAATACGACGGCAAGGTGAAGCTGGCCTTCCGCAACAACCCTCTGCCTTTCCACAAAGACGCCATGCCGTCGGCCAAGGCCTCCTTGGCGGCCAAGGATCAGGGTAAGTTCTGGGAGATGCATGACGCCCTCTTCGCCAACCAGCAGGACTTGAGCGAGGCCGGCATCCTGAAGGCCGCCAAAGAAGCCGGTTTAGACTTGAAGAAGTTCGAAGTCGACTTCAAGTCGACCAAGTACGACGCCGTGATCCAAGAGGACATGGAGTTTGCCAAGAACAACGGCGCCAGCGGCACCCCGGCCTTCTTCATCAACGGGGTTTTGGTCAAGGGCGCCCAGCCCTTCCCCAGCTTCAAGGTCGTCATCGACGGCGTGCTGGACCCGTCTTCGATTCCGGCGGCCCCGGCGGCCAGCCCGGCGGCGAAGTAGGCCAAATCGGAGATAGAAATTCCAGGGCCGAGGAGCTACGAAGCTCTTCGGCCCCTTTTTTATGACGATGAATTTCAGCTCGGAACAGTGGATGTATTTGGGAATCGGAGCGGCGGCGCTACTGCTCCTAATTCTCTTGATTTCCGTCTTTTTGCGTCGAAAGAAGCATAAAAATGCTCTTTCTGGCACATTAACCCTGGGTTTAGAAAAAACCCACGATCACTTTCAGGTCCGCTTAAGCGAGCTGATCCGGCTCGGCCACAATATCGACGAGAAGGTTTACTCCCAGTTGGAGGAACTGCTGCTGGGTGCCGACGTCGGCGTGAAGACGACCCAAAAGCTGCTTCGTTTCCTCCGCGAGGACGTCACGGCCAGCGGCCGGAAGGACATCCACCTACTGAAGATGTACCTCCGGACCGAGATTCTGAAGATCCTCAACGCCCATCCCACCGAATCCCTCCTCCCTAAAAAACCTCACGTGATGATGATCGTCGGGGTCAATGGGGTCGGGAAAACGACCTCGATTGGGAAATTAGCCGCCCTTTTTAAGAAAAATGGCGAGCAGGTCCTACTGGCGGCGGCTGATACCTTTAGAGCCGGGGCGGTGGATCAGCTCAAGGCCTGGGCGGCGCGGGTCGGGGTGAACACCTTGGCCCAGAAGGAGGGCGCCGATCCGGCAGCGGTGGGCTATGACGCCGTCAAGGCAGCCACCGCCCGAGGCATGGACCGGGTCATCATCGACACCGCCGGCCGGCTCCACACCAAGGTCAATTTAATGGAAGAGCTGAAGAAGGTCCGGCGGGTTCTCGATAAAGCCATGACCGGGGCGCCCCATGAGGTGATTTTGGTGGTCGATGCCACTCAGGGTCAGAATGCATTGAATCAGGCCCGGGAGTTCCACCAGGCTTTGGGGCTGACCGGCCTCATCTTGACCAAGCTCGACGGCACCGCCAAGGGCGGGATCGTCGTGGGGATTCTCGACGAAATTGGGGTTCCGATCCGCTATGTCGGGGTGGGCGAGCGCTTGGAGGACTTGAAGCCCTTCTTTGCCACCGAATTTGTCGACGCTCTCCTGGCTTAATGGGGTGTTGACAGGCCCGATCCCGCTGGATAATAGCTAAATTGCTTAAGCTTTTGGATTCTCTGGAGGTTTTCGTCATGGCCGAAGCGGCTGTCCAATTGGAAGAGTATTTCGTCACTGAGGAATGCATCGCCTGCGATGCTTGCTGCAACGACTTCCCCGACATCTTTAAGATGAACGCCGACCATACCCGGGCGATTGCGACCAACACCTCGCCGGTCGGCAAGTTCAATCCCTGGGACATCATCAACGATTGCCCGGTCGACGCGATCAAGCTCGTCAACTTCCCGATGCCGCCCAAGCCCGAGGGCGAGAAGAAGATCGAGGCCCCGGTTGAGGTCGACAACAGCGATTGGCTGCGGCGCTGGGAAGCGGTGCGCGATCAGCTCGAGCCTCAATGGGAGCGGATGAAGCGCTACGGCATGGCCTCGGCGGTGGACGAAGAGAAGGACCGCTACGTCGTCCGCTTCGACATGCCCGAAAAGGTTCCGAACCATCGCCTCAAGTTTCAGTGGGGCCTGCCCGACCTGATGCCGGATTACAAAACCAGCGTCCAAATCGACGGTAACAACGTCAGGATCCGGGCCAAGCTCGAAGACGAGAAAGTCCGCAAGCTCTGCGGCTGGGTCAATTCCTTCCCCGACGGCTTCCTCAAGGAGATGAATTTTCCGGTGGCCATCAAGTCGCACCGCGAGAGCTACGATCCCGAGACTCGAGTCTTGGAAGTGACCCTGGAGAAGGCCAGCTCCTAATAGATAGGCTCCTTCAATCGTGTTCATCGACAGCCACGCCCACGTCGATTTTTCTTCTTACGCCGCCGAAGAGGTCGAGCCGCTGATCCAGCGCGCCCGCGCAGCCGGCGTCCACCGCA
>JBIOXX010000523.1:0-3988 GCA_044869875.1 bacterium
CAAGAACGAAGCCCTTCAACCACATTGAGTCCGCGGATCGAGCGGGCCGAGCCTTTGCAAGAATCGCCGTCGCGGGTCAATACGATGGCCGGCAGATGGTAGCGCTCGACCAAGCGGCTGGCGACGATTCCGATCACGCCGGGATGCCAATCCTCTTGAAAGAGCACCAGGCTGCGGCGTTGGCCGGCCAGAGCCTCGGCTTCGACGCGGGCGCAGGCCTGCTCGACGATTTTCTCTTCGATCTCTTGACGCTCGGCATTGGCTTGATCGAGTCGGCGAGCCAATTCCCGGGCTTCCCCTTCGCCGCGGCAGAGCAGGAGCTTGACGCCGAAGGCCGCATCATCGAGCCGGCCGACCGCGTTGATCCGCGGTCCGAGCCGAAATGCGACTTGATCGGCAGCCACCGGCCCATCGACTCCGGCGATTTCCTTGAGCGCCTTCAAGCCCGGCCGGCTACTGTTCTCCAAAACCTTGAGGCCCTCTTTCACCAAGATCCGATTGATGCCGGTGAGCGGAGCCATGTCGGCAATGGTGCCGACGGCGACCAGATCGAGGGCCCGCCGCAGGTTGGGCTCGCGATCGCCGAGCAATCCGGCCTCGCGCAGGGCCTTGCGCAGCGCGACCAAAAGGTAGAACGCCACGCCGACTCCGGCCAGCTCCTTGCCCGGAAAGGCGTCGCCGGGCAGCTTGGGATTGATGACCGCGAAGGCCCGCGGAATTTCGGGCGGGACTTCGTGGTGGTCGGTGATGATGAGGTCGAGGCCAATCTCTCGGGCCACTTCGGCCTCGCGAAGAGCGCTGATCCCGTTATCGACCGTGATCACGACTTTGGCGCCGCCGGCCCGAATCTTGCGCAGAGCTTCGACGTTTAGACTGTAGCCTTCGCGGACCCGATGGGGAATGTAGTAATCGACGGCGGCGCCAAGATCCTCGAAGAAATCCATCAGCAGAGCGGTGGAGGTGGTTCCGTCGACGTCGTAGTCGCCGTAGATGACGATCTTCTCGCGGTCGCGGATCGCGGCAATCAAACGAGTCACCGCGGCGGTCATGCCGCTCAGAAGTTGGGGATCGGGGAGTTGAGCCAAGGAAGGCTGGAGAAAACGCTCGGCCGGTTCGCCGGCTTCGATTCCACGCTGAGCCAAAAGGCGGCAGAGCAAGGGCGAGAAGCCATGTTGCTCCTCCAGCGCTCGGGCCAAGGCCGAATCAAAGGGCTTGAGCAGCCAACGCTTCTCCATTTTTTTGCGCCTTTTCGAATGGCCTACGCTTTTTGTGCGGCGGCCTTGGGCTTGCCCAATCCAAAGCGGTGGCCATGTTGCTTGAAGAAGATGAAAACCGGCGAGGCGATCGAGACCGAGGAATAAGTGCCGGTGATGACGCCGATCATCATTGCGAAGGCGAAGTTCTTGATGTTGCCCTCGGTCCAGAAAAAGAGCACCACCACAACGAAGAGGACGGTCAAAGAAGTGATGATGGTGCGGCTGAGCGTCTCGTTGATGCTCAAATCGACGGTTTGAACGAGCCCCATGCCCTTGTGCCGTTGAAGATTTTCGCGGATTCGGTCCATGACGATGATGGTGTCATTGATCGAATAACCGATGATGGTCAGGATGGCCGCCACCACCGTAAGGTTGACCTCGAGACCAAAGAGCGCGAAGCAACCGACGGCGACGACGACGTCATGGATCAGCGAGAGCAAGGCACCGGGCGCATAATAGAAGTCGAAACGGAAGCCGATGTAGACCAGCATGATCACCCAGGCCCAGAGCACCGCGTAGATTCCCTTGGTGCGCAGCTCCTTGCCGACTTTGGGGCCGACGAACTCCTCCTGGAGAAGCTGGGCCTTGCCATCACCGTAAGCCTTGGTCAAAGCCGCCATGAAGGGCTCGGAGAATTTCTCCTCCCGATCCTTGGGCAAATCGCTCTTGATGATGAAGGTGTTTTCTTTGGCTTCGCCAAAGCGCTGAACAACGTAATTGGAAAGGCCCGACGAGCCTAGGGCATCGCCAACCGCGCTTTCGGTGACCGGTTCGCTGAACTTGACGATCAATTTCAAGCCACCGGTAAAGTCGGTGCCAAAGTTCAAGCCCTTGGCAAAGATGGCGATCAGGCTGGCCGCGACCAGGGCCATCGAGAGCCCAAAAAGCAGCCAGCGGTATTTCATCCAGGGAATGTTTCGGATCTTGATCTGGGTCATGCTACACGCTCAACTTTTTCACTTCACCGCGGCTTAAGATGTAATCGTAAACCAGACGAGTCATGGTGACGGCGGTGTAAAGGGTCGTCAAAATACCAATCATCAAGGTGACCGCGAAACCCCGGACTGGCCCAGTGCCGAATTGGTAAAGCACCACGCCGGCAAGGAAGGTCGTCACGTTGGAATCGATGATCGCCCGGATCGCGTTGGAATATCCAGCGTCGACCGCGGCCTTAACTGTCTTGCCGGCGGCCAATTCTTCCTTGATGCGTTCCAAGATGATGACGTTGGCGTCGACCGCCATACCGATGGTCAGAACGATGCCGGCCACGCCGGGCAACGTCAAGGTAGCGCCGAACAAGGTCAAGAGCGCGAAGACGAATAGGATGTTGAAGAAGACCGCAAAGTCGGCCAAGACGCCTGACCACTTATAGTAGACGGCCATGAAGACCACGACGATGGCCGCCGCCAGAAGCATGGCCTTGAGTCCCTTGTCGATGGAGGCTTTGCCCAAGGAGGGGCCGATGACGGTTTTGGTCGCTTCCTTGAGGCTGGCCGGAAGCGCGCCTTCGCGGAGAACGACGGTCAAGTCTTCGGCTTCGCGGATCAAAGCTTGGTAATCGCCATAACCCAACGTGATCTGAGCCTCGCCGTTGGGAATGGCGGTCTTGATGACCGGCGCCTTGCTCACACTTCCGTCGAGAAGAATGGCCAAGCGCTTGCCGACGTTATTGGCGGTCAGGTCGGCGAAGACCTTGGTTCCCGAGGGGTCGAAAGAGAGGCTGACGTAGGGCTCGTTGTTGTGGACGCTGACCTGGGCGTTGCGCAGCATTTCGCCGGAAAGCTCGACCTTGCGCTTCAATAGATAGGGCGTTCCGCCGGCGATCTTCTTGGTTATCGGATCGTAATTGATCTCATAGGCGATCTCGGTGTCCGGCGGCAGCTTGGCCTTCAAAGCCTCGTTCACCTTGTCGATCGCTTCTTCAGTGAAGCCCGAGGGCAGCTTCTGCTCGGTCCGGGCCTGCTCGATCATCTGCTGAAGCTGATCTTGACGGACCGAATCGTCGACCAATTTGAATTCGAGCTTGCCGGCCCGCTTGACCAAGTCGATGGCCCGGTCGGGATCGCTGACTCCAGGCAATTCGATCACGATCCGGTTATCACCCAAGCGGCGGATGTCGGGCTCGGCGACGCCGTGGCGGTCGATGCGGTTGCGGATCGTCTCCACCGCCTGTTTCAGCGTCTCGTCCTTCAAGCGATTTTGGTAAGCCTCGCTTTGGGCCAAGAAGATCGATGGGCCGATCTCGGCTTTTTCGAGAACCGCGCCGAATTGGGCGAGGACCTCGCCTTCAACTTGGGCCGAGGCCTCTTGGGACTTCGGCACGACTTGGATGAAGTCCTGGAACCGTTCAACTTCTAAGATCTCAGGCTTGGCTTGGGCCCAGGTCAAAACTTCCTGCCATTGGGCTTGAGCCACCTCTTCGCCGGCCTTAACCTTAAAGTTCAGCACCGGCGGATTTTCCATCTCTTTGAGTGAGGTGCCGTAAATTTGATCGAGGTGTTGGCGCAGCGGGGTCAAGCCTTCGGGCGAATTCAAGTAAATCTGGATCCGATCGGTCTTAGGGATAACCGAGGCCTTCTTGTAGGGAATGTTTTTCTCACGAAGAAAGCGCTCGACCTCGCCGACGATGATGTCGCTGCGGTGGGCCAAGGCTTCGTTCACGTTGACTTCGAGCTCGACGTAGATGCCGCCTTGGATGTCGAGACCCAAGTTGAGATGCTTTTCGGGAAAGA
>JBIOXX010000524.1:0-3938 GCA_044869875.1 bacterium
TCAAAATTTCTTCGGCGGCGTCCGCACTATCGCTTTTCAAGCCAGCAATTCCTTTTATCGTTTATTTTCTTAATAACTCGATGACTTCCTCGTCCGAGACCTGGGAGAAATCGGCATAGTGCTGACCCACGGCGTAGAAAGACTCGGGGGCAGCTAGGCATTCGACCTCATCGGCAAAAGCTCGAATCTTTTGCAGAGTGTCGGGCGGTGCGACGCCAATCGCAACGACCAATTTCGCCGGCTCCCGTTCGCGCAAGGCCTGCAAGGCCGCGGTCATCGTCGACCCGGTGGCGATGCCATCATCGACTACGATGACGATCCGGCCCCGGGGATCGATCGGCGGGCGAGCCGGAGTGTATTCGGCGCGGCGGCGGCGCAAAGTCCGCATCTGGGCCGCGGCTTCATCTTCCAGATATTCGGCGGAGAGCCCCAGCTCTCGGGCATAGGGATGGAGATAGAGATGGCCGTTTTCGTCGATGGCCCCGATCGCTAGCTCGGCTTGACTAGGCGCTCCCAATTTCCGGACCAGCAGAACGTCGACCTCGCCGCCCAAGCGCTCGGCGATGATCTTAGCCATGGGTACCGCGCCCCGGGGGATGGCCAGAACCAGGGGATTGCGCCCCCGATACCGCTCCAAGGCACCGGCCAACTTTTCGGCCGCTTCCTGTCGGTTTCGAAACATAGGACACCCTTGCGGTTTGGATTTTAGCCATTAAACTCAGGTTCATGAAGATCGGAAAAACAAAACTGAAGATGAGCGACGGCTCCATCCGCACCTTCAAATCGGAAGCGGCCCGGGATCGCTTCGAAAAAGTTGCCCAGGCCGTCAAACACGGTTGGAAGGGCAAGGGCCAGAAAAAGAAATCATGACGGCAAGCTTCGTCTCTTCCAAAGCAAATAGAGCGCCGGATAGACTAATAGCTCTAATAAAAAGCTGGTGACCAAACCACCGACCATCGGCGCCGCGATCCGTTTCATCAAATCGGCGCCGGTTCCGGTCGCGTACATGATCGGGATGAGGCCGAGAAAGGCCGCTGTTACCGTCATCATCTTGGGCCGCACTCGCTTCACCGCGCCATCGTGAATCGCCTCGTGGAGATCGGCCTCGGTCCGCAATTCGCCCTTCGCCGATTTTTCGCGATAGGCGAGATCGAGGAAGAGCAGCATGAAAACCCCGGTTTCGGCATCGAGGCCCATCAAGGCGATGAGCCCCACCCAAACCGCGATCGAAAGGTGATAATCCAAAAAGTAGAGCAGCCAGATCGCGCCGATCGCCGAGAAGGGCACGGCCAAGAGGACGATGCCGGCCTCGACCGCCGATTTGGTGTTGAGATAGAGCAAAAGGAAGATCACGAAAAGAGTCAGCGGCAGAACCAGCTTCAACCGCTCTTTCACCCGCAGCATGTTTTCGTACTGGCCGCTCCATTGGAGGTTGTAGCCCGGCGTCGCCGGCAGGCGCTCGGCCACCCGGCGCTTGGCCTCTTGGACGTAGCCGCCGACGTCGCGATCGGCCAAATCGACGAAGACGTAGGCGGCCTTCATTCCGTTCTCGTTGCGGATCATGGCCGGGCCGCTGCGCACCTTAATGTCGGCCAATAGGCCCAGCGGAACTTGGGCGCCCGAAGGCGTCGCCACCAAAACCCTCTCCAGCTCTGGGATGTCGCTGCGGAAGGCCCGCTGGTAACGGACGTTGATCGAGTAGCGCTCCGGTCCTTCGATGGCCGTGCCCACCGTCTCGCCGCCGATGGCCTGAGCCACCGCCCGGTTGACGTCCTCGATCTTGAGGCCGTAACGGGCCAGGGCCTCGCGCTTGAAATCGAAGTCGAGGAAATAGCCGCCGGCGGCCCGCTCGGCGAAGACGCTGCGGGTGCCCGGCACCTCTTGCAAAATTTTCTCGAGCTCGAGGCCGAGCCGCTCGATCTCGGCCAAATCTTTGCCGAGAATCTTAACTCCGACCGGCGTCCGAATTCCGGTCGAGAGCATGTCGATGCGGTTGCGGATCGGCATGGTCCAAGCATTGCTCCAACCCGGGATCTGGAGCTTGCGATCCATCTCGGCCACCAAATCCTCGTGAGAGATATGATCGGGCCATAGGTGGCGAAGAGGCGCCTGCAAAATCGCGGGCAGGCCGGAGTACCAGCGCTCCCGCCGCCGCCACTCGCTCTCCGGCTTGAGGATGACGGTGGTCTCGACCATCGAGAGCGGCGCCGGGTCGGTCGAGCTGTCGGCCCGGCCGGCCTTGCCGAAAACCCGTTCGACCTCGGGAAAGCTCTTCAAGACTTCATCCTGCTTTTGCAATTGGCGGAAAGCCTCGCTGACCGAAAGGCCGGGCATCGTCGTCGGCATGTAGAGGAGCGAACCCTCGTGGAGCGGCGGCATGAACTCCGAACCCAATTTGAGAAAGGGGAAGACGGTCGTGAGCAGGAGCAGGCCGGCGGCGATCAGCGTCGCCTTGGGATGCTTCAGGACCAGGCGGCAGACCGGATCGTAGATCCGGAAAAGCAATCGGCTCACCGGATGCTTCTCTTCGGGATAATACTTTCCGACCGTCAAGCCGTTCCAGACCTTGGAAAGCCAGAGCGGCTTGAAGCGCAGCGGATCCATTCGAGTGAAGAGCATGCGCAGCGCCGGGTCGAGAGTGATGGCGAGGACGGCGGCGATCGCCATGGCGAAGGTCTTGGAATAGGCCAGCGGCTTGAAGAGCCGGCCTTCCTGATCAATCAAGGTGAAGATCGGCAAGAAGGAAACCGCGATCACCAAGAGCGAGAAGAAGACCGAGGGCCCGACTTCCTTCAAAGCCTTGAGCCGCACCTCATGATAGTCGCCGATCCGGCCCCCGGCTTCCCAAAGCTGGAGCTTCTTGTAGGCATTCTCGACCTCGATGATGGCGCCATCGACTAAAATGCCGATGGAAATAGCAATACCGGCCAGCGAGAGGAGATTGGCGCTGAGTCCCATCAACTTCATCGGGATGAAGGCCAAAATCACCGAGATCGGAATGGTCAGGATCGGAATGATCGAAGAAGGAATATGCCAGAGGAAGATCAAGATGACGATGCTGACGATGATCAGCTCTTCGACCAGCGTCGATTTCAGGGTGTCGATGGAACGGAGAATCAAATCCGAACGGTCGTAGGTGGTGACCAACTCGACCCCCGGCGGCAGCGCCGGCTTGATTTCCTCGAGCTTGGCTTTCACCCGGTCGATGACCTCGAGAGCGTTCTCGCTGTAGCGCATCACCACGATACCGCCGACCGTGTCGCCCTCGCCGTCCAAGTCGGCGACGCCGCGGCGCAGCTCCGGACCGAGCTCGACCTTGGCGACTTGGGCCACCGTGACTGAAGCGCCGGTTTTGGGATCGGCCTTCAAGACCAGCTTTTCCAAGTCGGCGGTCGATTTGGCGTAGCCTCGGCCCCGGATCATGTATTCGGCGCCGCCGATCTCGAGCAGGCGGCCGCCGACGTCGTCGTTGCCGCCGCGAATGGCCGCAACCACTTCTTCGAGGGTCACGCCGTAAGCCAGCATGGCCTGGGGATCGACATTGACCTGATACTGGCGGGCGAAGCCGCCGACCGTCGCAACCTCGGCCACTCCCGGCACCGCCTGGAGATAGTATTTGAGATACCAATCCTGGAAGGCCTTGAGCTCGGACAGGTCGTTCCGGCCGCTGCGGTCGACCAAGGCATATTGAAAGACCCAGCCCACCGAGGTGGCATCGGGACCCAACTCGGTCCGAACGCCTTGGGGAAGACGCGGCAGGATCTTGCTTAAATATTCCAAGACTCGACTCCGAGCCCAGTAGAGGTCGGTGCCGTCCTCGAAGATCACGTAGACGTAGGAATAACCGAAGTCCGAAAAGCCACGGACCGCCTTGACCCGCGGGGCACCGAGCAGAGCCGTGACAATGGGATAAGTCACCTGATCCTCGACGATGTCCG
>JBIOXX010000525.1:0-3298 GCA_044869875.1 bacterium
ATAGAATAAATAGTAATATTAGGTAGTTAGATGAAAGGTTTCAGGAAAGCCGGCACGCAAGTCTGACCAAATTTGTGGTTTTACACAATCCAAACACTTTTTGAGTTTTAAAATTAGCCATTTTATACGCAACTTCCAGGGATATTCGACGAAGGCCAATTTTGAGCGCAGCACTCAGCTTTTAAAAGTCCATGATTTTGAATGGTTTTTTGAAATGAATCGGATGAATTTCTCTTTCGAGACCCGCGAAAAAATCCTCCAGGGCTTAAGGCCGATACGTTGGCATCGGCGGCTTGCCCTCTTCGGCGTCCTCTTGCCGACTCTTTTCACGATCGCTGCGGTCATCATCAACAAGCTCAACCCCGGCAGCACGAGCTTTTTGGTCAGCGGTGCGCCTTGGACCCACCGCTTCTGGTCGGCGATGTTCTATACTTTTGCCGCCGGTTGGTTTCTCTTCCTCATGAATTTGGCCCGAGTTTGTCCGCGCTGCGGCATGGGCTTTTACAAGCGCCATGGTTGGAAGCCGCGTCGTTCATACGCCACGAAGTCGCCGCCTGGCCTCCAGGTCAAAGTTAACGTCAATGTCTTCGGGACGAGCTGTCTCAACTGCGGCCTCAAGCTCGACGGATCGAACGTCGACGAGGCGGTCGATCAAGCTTAGGTCGGCAAGTAAGGCGACATCCACCTTCCCATCGTCAGCAATTCCTTCTCGCGCGAGAAATCGAGCGGCGTCTGGTCGAGCGCTGCGAGGATCCGCGTTTTTTCCGAGGAGGAGAGCCGCGAGATATTTTCGAAAACCATGGTTCGGACCTGAGGCCGGAAGCGGCTGAGGTTGCGGGCGGTCTCGAGCACGAAGCTCTCCTCGGGATCGAGCAGCAGCTCGCTCACTTTGGCGCAAGCCCCGAGGTCGCCCATCTTGGCCAAAGCCAGAGTGGCGTGTTGTCGCATCCGCTTGTCGGGATTTTGGGCCAAGGGTTTTAGCTCCTCGCGGAATTGGACGAGCTGGAGCTCGCCGATCGCGTAGATGCCGGCGAAGGTCTCCATCATGGCGGCCGAGCGAAACAGGGCCTCGATGGCCTCCACCGCCGGGGAACGGGTTGACTGGAAGGGATAAAGAGCGATTGCGGCGTTGGCTCGAACCCGGCGGTTGTCGTGATGGAGATAGGGGACCAGCGCCGGGATCACCTCGGGGTCTTTGAGCAGCGCCAGCGATTCAATCGCATTGGCCTTGAGCCGATCGTTGTCTTCGCCCAGCTCGGCCAGCAAAAGCGGCCGCATTTTTTCGCCCAATAGATCGGTCAGCAGGAGGGTCGCGCTCATCCGCACTTGAAAGGAGACGTTCTCGTTGGAGCGGATCAAGTGATACATCGCGGCCACGCCTTCCTCGCCTTCGAAGTGGCTGATCGACTCGACCACTGCGAGCTGCAAGGACTCGTTGGGCACCGAAAAGTATTCGATGATTTTGGGAAAGGAGGAATGGCTGTGCATCCGGCCCAAACTGAGCAGAGCCGCCCGCAGCAGGGAGATGTCTTGAGTCGAGCTGAGGAGTTTCTCTAAGGACGGCGCCGCTTCGAGCTTGTTGGGCTCGCCCAAGGCATGGACCGCATTGAGGACTAGGTTAGCGTCGGGAGAGCCGAGGCATTCTTGGAGATAACTCCGATAAGTTTTTCCGAAGAAATAGGAGAAACCGAAAAACAAGAAAGACCAGGCGAAGAGAAAGCTGCTGATCGTCTCGGCCCGGCCGTAGCTCAGGAGGAGTAGGCCGACCAATAAGAGCAGCAAGGTTCCGGCCGGGAAAGCGACGGCCTCCATCGCGACCATGATTTTGCCTCGGGCCTTGTCGGGAAATATCTTGTTCACCGGTTGAAGCAGCGACTGGGCCGTCAAATCGACGAAGAAGAAGACCAGACATTCGGCAACTGCGATCGTCACCAGCGAGGGGAAGAAGTGAATCAGGCCAATCCCGATGACGTAGAGTGCCGACAAGCCCCAGAGCATCTGCTCCAAGCCGAAGCGCCGGCCGAGCCGGCCGGCGAAGAAAATTTGATAGATGAACACCAAGCTCAAAGAAAAGATGGCGACTTTGCCGAAGAAGGAGGCCAGCTGGTCCTCATTTCCGAAGCGTTCGAGGGCCGAAGTGTTGTAAAAATAATCGAGACCGTAGGCCATGTAGACGTGAGAGATCCAAAAGGCCACCAGCAAACCGACCAGCATCGACAAGGATTTGTATTCAGCTCGGAAAGAACCGGTCGGGGAGTCGATGTCTTTCCCGGTTTCGATTTCCGGGGCCAGGGTCTTGAGCTTCAGCAGCAGAAAGGGTGCTCCGATCAAAACCAAGCCCCAGAGCAGTAGAAAATTAATCGTGTGAATTTGGGCGGCGAATTGATTGACCGTGAAGCTGCCGAGGATTTCGCCGATGACGCCGAAGGCGATGAAATAAGGATAGCGGACCTTGGCCTCGTAGTTGGTGAAGTAGTCGCTGGCCACCAGCCAGTAGACCAGGGTGACCAAGATGAACATGGCGTAGAAAAAAACTCGAATCCCGAAATAAAAAGCAGTGGCTTGGGGCTCGGTCAGGGCCATCAGCCAGACCAAGATCGTGCAGGCACCGAGGCCTTGAAAGCAGAGGAAGAAAATCCGGCGCCGCGGGAAGCGATCGATCATCCAATATAGGATGGCGGCGAGCAGCAGGGCGGTCAGCGAGCTGCCGAGGTAGATGTAGAACAGCGAGCCGGTGCCGGTCCGCGAAATGAGCATCGCGTTGGAAGAGAAAACGCCCCAGGCATAGCCCAGTCCCAAAAGAAGATTAAGAAAGGCGAAGACCAGGGTTTTAGGATCTTTTCTTTTGAATAGAACTTGCCAGGCCTCGTCCCAGCTTCCCCGGCTTTCTTGGTTGATCGGCACCCCGGAATAGTATGCTGGCGAGGTGCTGGATGGCTAGCGAGGCGTTTCTAGAAACTCGACCTTCGAAGCCAGGAGCTCGTAGGAGTAGCCGCCGAGATGGCCGTATCTCGCGCCGGGCTTGGCGAATAGAATGCCGGTCACCCGCACCCGATAGGTGCCGCCCTTGCCCGGCGAAGCCGGCTGTTGGTGGAGGAACTCGGCCTGAGGCCGGAAAGAGAGCCAGATCTCCTTATCCAAGGAGGAGACCTCGAAGCTTTGGACGAAAGTGCCTTCATAGACCACCGGTTTGCGGTCCCAGCGGGCCGGATCGGCTTTGATCTCGGCCGTCGAACCCAGCCTTTGCGGAGCCGGCAGGGTCAAGGGTTCGAAGGAGGAGACCCGCAGCACGTAGCGT
>JBIOXX010000526.1:0-7605 GCA_044869875.1 bacterium
CAAGAGCCAAAAGCAAAAAGAGGGCGCGGCACTTGCCAGCGAGGCTTCTTTGGGCCTAGGAGGGAGGAACAAATATTCGGAGTTTCCTCGCCTGGAAGAACCCTCAAAATCCTCAAAGTGCCATGAATTAGGCTTATTTACTGTCTGCTATGGGCTGGCGCTTCTGCCTCCTTTCCTCGTCGAGCTTTGGAGAGATTATTCCGGCGTCTATTATCTGTACGATAGCCGAACCAATTACATTCTCAACACCCTGCTCCTCATCGGCTTATTCTCGCTGGGGCTGGCTTGCCTCACTCATTATGCCGGGCGTTTTCGCCGTTTTCTGTTCGCCATCCTCCTGCTGGCCCTGTCTCTTTTGGGGGTGGTGAACCTGATTCACGTCGCCCTCTACGACGCACCCATTTCGGTGGGGGCCGTCGACGCTTTGCTTGGGACCGATCTCCACGAAGCGGTCGAATACCTCGCTTTCCATTGGACCAAGGGAGTGATCCTGTCCTTGGCGGGCTATGGAATCTATTTCATAGCGATCGTTCTTGGAATGTGGCGAGGCCTCAGTTCCGGCCGCGGCTGCGGCGGACGAAGCCATCTTTGGGTTTGGCCGGCTTTGTTGGTTTCGATGGCGATGGTCTATCTTTTCCCAGGCATCGCCTCTTATCACCTCGAACCTTTCAAGAAAAAACCTCTTTGGTCCCGGGCCGCCGAGCTCAATCGCCAAGTCCCGAGCATTCGTATTCTCCACGATGTCGGCAACTGGCTGGCTTTCCGCCAATGGCTCGAAAAGACCCAGCAGGTGAGGGTCGGTAATAATTACGGCGCGGCCCTGGTCGAAGCTGCCCGGCCCCGGACGGTGGTGGTGGTGCTCGGCGAGTCGCTGCGGCGCGACCG
Organism: bacterium; assembly: GCA_044869875.1. Taxonomy (GTDB): domain Bacteria; phylum UBA10199; class UBA10199; order DSSB01; family DSSB01; genus DATEDP01. The sequence continues at coordinate 886 of JBIOXX010000526.1, forward strand.
CATGAGCGTCTATGGCTACGACCGGCCGACCACACCGAACTTGGTCGGGCGGCGCAAGCAGTTGCTGCTGTTCAATCGAGCCATCTCGCCGTCCAATCAAACCGTGCCGAGCCTGACCAAGATGCTCACCCCCGCCACCGTGGAGCAGCCCGACCGCTTTTTGACCGAACCATCGATTCTGAATGCCGCTAAAAACGCAGGCTACCGGACCTATTGGCTGTCGAACCAGGGAAGAGTCGGAGCTTTCGATTCTTTGATTTCCTTGATCGCCCACGATGCCGAAACCACCGTTTTTACCAATACCGAATTTTACGGAACCATTTACGATGAGGCCTTGCTCTATCCTTTGGGGGTGGCCTTGAAGGAGCCTTATCCGCATAAATTCATCGTGATGCACTTGTTAGGCTCGCATCAAAATTATCGAAACCGTTACCCGGCCGAAAATGCCCATTTCGGCGCTGAAAGTTACCTCGGCGTTTGTTCGACCCCGGAAGAAGCCGCGACGCTCGCCGAATACGACAACAGCGTTCGCTATACCGATGAAGTGCTGGAGGGAGTTTTAGGGATGTTGGAAAAACAACCCGACAGCGTCCTACTCTTCGTGAGCGATCATGGCGAGCGGCTTTACGACAAAGAGGGGAGTGCTTGTGGTCACGGGTTCCCCGAGCCCCGTCGCCTCGAGTTCGACGTTCCCTATTTTATTTGGTGCAACGGAGCCTGTCCAAAAAGCTGGAAGCGAAACCAAGCCCGAAACCGCGACGTCGCTTTCAGCACCGAAAATCTATTTCATACCGCGGTCAATCTGCTCGGTTTGGAGATGGAAGCCTACCGGGCTCAGGACGATATATTGAATCCTCGATACTTGCCGGTGCGAAAGCCCCTGATCATCGACGTCAACCGCCAGGTTCGCACCTATTTCTCATTGCCCTAATTTCAGGTACCCGTGCCACCTAATATTCTAAACGAAATCCATGTAAGGGATTTCCCGGCCGCTTGGCTTTCCATTGCGGAAATCAGCATTAATTAAAACTTTTCGGCGTTTTTCGGGCTTGGGATCCCGCTTGACACATTCCACTTTCGAAAAGTACGATGCCCTCTGACAGTCGTAAAAAATTGCACGTGGAAGAGGGCTCGTTGGGAATAGTCCCTGGCTCGGGGCGGTTCGTTCCTCATTCCTAAGGGTGCAAATCAAAAAAACCAAAGATCTGTTCTGTCACGAATGCGACGTTTGATCGTTTTTCGGCCGCCGTCCTCTGCGCGCGGTGCGAGCAGGAAGTGACAAGGGGGGTACATGAAAACATCATTATTAGCGGCCGCCATCTTTTTGATGGCGATTTCAACGGCCACCGCCGGAACCGGAAAACAGGCTTTTAATACACCGAGCTCGCTGCCGCCGGGTGGCGCGGTCTTAAACGGCTTCGTTGAGGCGGTAGGCGAAGGGGCGTCGATAGCGGCTAATCTGACGGTCCCTTCACCGTTCCGGCGCTATGCCGGAATTTGGCACGTCCTGTCCGACGGCACTCTCGACGAGTCGATGGCGCCGGGCGGGGTGACGATCCATCCCGACCAGACTTACCTCTACGGTTTCGATGCGGCCTTCGACAAGCTGGCGCTGGCCGGCGTTTGGGGGGCTTTGGCGGGGAGCTCGAGCCATAGTTGGTTCCAGACCTTTTCGGTCGACACTCCGGACGAAGATCCGCCGGCGGTGGATTTGGCCGGCTTGGGCACGATCCTTTCGGTCGATCACGATCCGGTCAACTCCCGGTTCATTCTGGCCGAGAGCATTTCCAATCCGGTGACCCTCATTGCGACCGACCCGAGCGGCGCGCTCGACGTCGGCTTCAATGGAACCGGTGTGCTTAACACCGGCATATCCTCGAACGTTACTCAGGTTCGGGCGGCGCCGGATGGATCAGTCATCGTTGCGGCGTCCCAATCCAACTATTTCACCGGCGCAACCTTGCAGCTGCGCCGCTACTCGTCCACCGGCAGTTTGCTGAATTCTTTTACCGGCAACATCGGCTTCGCCTCGCTGATCGATCTGGCGATCGATGCCTCGGGACGCCCGATCCTCTTGAGCCTCTTGTCGTCCTCGGCCGGAAGGCAGGCCATGCTCCTGCGCTACACCAGCAGCCTCCAACCCGACGCCAGCTTTGGAACCGCCGGCAAAGCGACCTTCGCTTTTCTGGCCAGCTCCGGGACCTACTGCAATGCTTGCGACGTTGGCGGGATCGAGGTGCAAGCCGATCAGAAGGTCATCGTGGGCGGCTATCGTAATAACAATGCGTCGCTGGTCGTGGCCCGCGTCAATACCAATGGAACGCTCGATTCAACTTTCGGCAGCTCCGGCGCCCAGTACCTGACCATCAACGGCGCCAACGTCTACGACGGCGGCTCGGTTGCTTTGAATGAGTACGACGAGATCTGGATCACCGGCGGTTCCTATCAGTCGGGCTTCACCAACAAGAAGACAGTTTTGATGAAGCTCACGGCGGACGGCGCGCTCGACACCAGTTTTGGCTCGACGCCCTAGAAAGAAAGGCGATCAGCCTTGACACGTCGCAACATTGGAAAGTACCATTTTAGATAAGGCGATGATTGAATTGAGGAAAGAGGGGTACAGTGGAAATCGTCCCAGGTTCGGGCTATCGGTTCCCTCATTCCTAGACCCTACAGCTCATAAAAAATAATTTTCTACGACGGCGTTACGTGCGCACTGAAGCGTACCGCTTTGCCGTTTTTACTGAGGTTCCGAGTGGAAGAACTTTACGCCCAAGCTCGGCTGGTGAATCCGTCTATCCTGGAGGTGCGGCCTTACAGTCCAGGGAAGCCTCTCTCGGCAATTCGCCGAGAATTCGGCTTAGATGAAGTCATCCAGCTCTCCTGCAATGAAAACGCTGCAGGACCCTCGCCGCTGGCGATGAAGGCGGTGGACGCCGTGATCCGCGAGGCTCATCGCTATCCCGACGATGAAGGGCCCTTGAAGGCGGCCTTGGCCCTCAAGCATGGCGTGGCCGACGACAACATCGTTCTCGGCCATGGGGCGACCGACATCCTTGAAATCATTGTTAGAACCTTCGTCTGTCCGGATGACGAGATGGTCTTGGCCCATCCGGCTTTTCCCTGGTTTCACATCCTCGGCCAGCTCAGCGGGGCCCGCAACGTCGTGGTTCCGCTGCGCGAACATCGTCACGATCTCGAGGCGATGGCCCAACATTGCACAGCGAGAACCAAATTGGTCTTGATCGCCAATCCCAACAATCCCACCGGGACCTTCCTGCCGCGAAGCGAGATTGAAGCCTTTGTGCGCGCGCTTCCGAGCCATGTGGTTGCCGTTTTGGACGAGGCCTATATCGAGTACGCTCCGCCCCATCAGGAGTTCGACTCCAGGACCGACGCCGAGGCACCGGTCATCGTGGTGCGAACTTTTTCAAAAATCAGCGGCCTGGCCGGTTTGCGGATCGGATACGCGGTCACCCCTAAAAGGGTCGCCGACCTTTTGGAGAAGGCGCGCCAACCCTTCAACACGACTGCCATCGCCCATGCCGCCGCTCTGGCCAGTCTCCAAGACTTCGAGCACATTGAAAAAAGCCGCCATATGGTCGCTGCAGGCAAGGTTTTTCTCTACCGAGAGTTCGATCGTCTAGGCTTGGCCTACGTCGCCACCGAAGCCAACTTCATCTACGTCGACTTTCGGCGCGACGCCAAGGCGGTCATTCATTCTTTGATGCAGCGGGGAGTTCTCATCCGTCCGGTTTTGGAAACTTGCGCCCGGATCACCATCGGTTCGGCGCCCCAAAACGAAGCCCTGGTGAGCGCGCTCCAATCGGCTTTGTAAGGGAGGTTGGTCATGGAAGGCGAAAAGCTTCGATTTGTGGATTGCACGCTCCGCGACGGCGAGCAGGCCCCGGGCGTATGTTTCACTTTGGAAGAGAAGCTGGCCATCGCCGATTTGTTGGATCAGGCCGGCGTCGATATCTTGGATGCCGGGATGCCGAGCGTCTCAGCCCAAGAAAGGAAAATCTTGGAGGCCCTAGTCGATCGAGGCTACCGCGCGACCATCGCCGGAACCGTCCGAGCTCATCCCGATGACATTGATTTGGCCGTCGCTTGCGGTTTGAAGGAAGTCTTTCTGTTCATGCCGGTCAGTCCTCAGCATCTCAAACATAAATTCGGCATCAGCCTTGGCGAAGCCGTCCCTCGGATCGAGCGGGCCCTCGATCAAGCCGCCAGCCAAGGGCTCAAGGTTCATTTTGTCGCCGAGGACTCGGTACGGGCCGACCCCAAAGATTTGGCGCCGCTTTTCGACAAGGTTGGAGCCTTGGGCGTCGAAAGCGTGATCCTTTGCGACACCGTCGGAGTCATGCGGCCCGATACGATGGCCGCTTACGTCAGCCGCCTTGTTTCCTTCATGACGTCGAAGGTGAATTTTGGAGTCCATTGCCACAACGATTACGGGCTGGGCACGGCCAACACCCTGGCGGCAATCCAGGCCGGCTGCACCGTGATCACCGCCACCATCAACGGCATCGGCGAAAGAGCCGGCAACGCCGCTTTGGAGGAAATCGTTTGCGCCTTGACCGACCTTCATGGCCTCGAGCTCGGCATCCGACGGCCGCTCCTGCTTCCGCTTTGCCAAAAGGTGGCCCTGGCCTCGGGGATTTTCCTGATGCCCACCAAGCCGATCTCGGGCCTCAACGTCTTTCGCCACGAATCCGGGGTCCACGTCGACGGGATGCTGAAGGATCCCTCGACTTACGAATCGATCCAGCCCGAGACCTTGGGCCTCCGCCATCAACTCCTTCTCGGTAAGCATTCGGGTCGGGGGATCGTCGAGGCCAAGCTTTCGAGCCGGGGGATTCGGGCCGACGATTCGACCGTCCTTCGAATCCTGGAGCGGGTTAAGTCGGCCAAGGAATCCCGCGATAAAGCTCCCTATGCCGAGATGGCCGGCCGCCTTTCCCGTTTTTGGTCCGAGTATTTGTCTTTTTCGGAGGAGAAATTCTGGGAGATCGCGGATGCGGAGCTGTCGCGGGCCGCGGTCCAAGTTTCCGAGGAGAGCCGATTTTGAAGAACCGAACCTTGGTCGAGAAAATTTTTCGGCAAAAAGCCTTGGAACCGGTCCTGCCGGGCAGCGAATTCTTTCAAGTCCCGGTGGATTTGGTGCTCGGCCACGATGCCACCATCGCGCTGATCGCCGACCGTTTCAAGAAGACCGGCCGGCGCATTTGGGATCCTTCCCGTTGCTTCTTCGCCGCCGACCACTTCGCTCCGCCTTCGACGCCGGAGCGGGCCGACATTCTCGCCCGCTACCTCAACTTCGTTGAGGAAGAATCGGTTCCGCAGGATCTTCTGTTCCGGGGAATCAGCCACCAATTGATGGTCGAGGACCGGCGTTGCCAACCGGGGATGGTCATTTGCGGCGCCGACTCCCACACCGTGATGGCCGGCGCCCTCGGCTGCTTCGCGACTGGTTTGGGCTCGACCGACATCATGGCCGTGCTTTTGACCGGCAAGGCGATTTTGCAGGTGCCCGAAACCATCAAAATCGAATTCAAAGGCCAGCCGCCACCTTGGCTCTACGGAAAGGATCTGGCTTTGGAGCTGATCCGCCGTCTCGGCGAAGGCGGGGCCGTCGACCGGGTTTTGGAATACCATGACCAGGCCGGCTTGAGCATGGACGGCCGCCTCACCGTTTCCAACATGTCGGTCGAAGCCGGTGCCACTGCCGGCATCTTCGTTCCTGACGAGATCCTACGCCATTACCTGAGCCAGCGCGACGGATCCGAGCCGGCCGAGGGGGGCTGGTTTAAGCCCGATCCCGGGGCGAGCTATTTACAAAGCCTTTCGGTCGACATCGAAAAGGTGCTGCCGCTGGTGGCTCTCCCCGGCGACTTGAGCCGCATCGTGCCCGCCGCCGAGACATCCGGGATCAAAGTCCGCCAAGTCTTCGTCGGCTCCTGCGCCGGTGGGCGGCTCGAAGACTTGGAAATCGCCGCTCGTCTTCTCAAGGGCCGGCGAGTGGCGCCGGGGGTGCGGATGGTCATTACTCCGGCCAGCCAGCAGATTTTCCAGCAGAGCCTGGCCAATGGAATTTTTCAGACCCTGACCGAAGCCGGAGCGATGGTCACCAATTCTTCCTGCGGCGCCTGCGGTGGAATCGACAAAGGACTGATCGGGGCCGGTGAAGCTTGCGTCTCGACCTCGAACCGGAACTTCCGCGGCCGGATGGGGTCTCCCGATGGCCTGATTTATTTGGCCTCGCCGCTCACCGCGGCGGCGGCGGCGCTGACCGGTTACCTGGGCGATCCCCGGGAGGTCATGACATGAATATCGAAGGAAAAGCCCTGGTGATGGGCGACAACGTCAACACCGACGTCCTGCATCCTTCGCGCTTCTTCTCGCTCGACGACTCGCGGGTTCGATCCGGGTTCATGCAGGCGGCTAAAAACTTTGAGGAAGTGGGCGCCGAGGATCTGTCGGGCCGGATCCTGCTCGCCGGCGACAATTTTGGCTGCGGCTCGAGCCGGGAAACCGGGGCCCGGGTTTTTCTGCTGGCCGGGATCAAGGCGGTCGTCGCCCGTTCGATGGCCCGGATCTTCAGCCGCAACGTCCGAAACCTCGGGCTTCCGGCTTTCGAATGTCCGGAATTACCGTCGCCGCTTCCGGAGCAAGCCGAGCTTCGGATCGATTGGGATCATTGGACCGTGGAGCTCAAGG
>JBIOXX010000527.1:0-8047 GCA_044869875.1 bacterium
CGCGCCGAGTGCATGGCCACCGTCGGCGCCGTCTCCAATCCCGACCACATGAACGAGACGACCGGCAAGGCCGGCCGCACCCGTTGGCGCGGCATCCGTCCCACGGTTCGCGGTATGGTCATGAACCCGGTTGATCATCCCCACGGCGGCGGCGAAGGCTGCAGCAAGGGCGGCAATCATCCGTCCAGCCCCTGGGGCACTCCGGCCAAGGGCTACAAGACGCGCCAGAACAAGCGCACCCAGAACATGATCGTGAAAGACCGTAGAAAGAAATAAGGAAATATATGCCACGTTCGTTGAAAAAAGGTCCCTGGGTCGATCGCTCGCTGCAAAAGAAAGTCGACGCCCAACAGGATCAAAAAAGCAAGAAGGTGATCAAGACCTGGTCGCGCCGCTCGATGGTCACTCCCGATTTCGTCGGCCTGACCTTTGCCGTCCACAACGGCCGCAAGTTCATCCCGGTCTTCGTCACCGAAAACATGGTCGGCCATAAGCTGGGTGAGTTCGCGCAAACCCGAACTTTCCACCTCCATTCGGGCGATCGTAAGGGCAAGGAGACCAAGTAATGTCGGCCACCGCACGCATCAGTTATTTGAGAGTGACGCCGCGCAAGGCCCGGCTGGTTGCGGATTTGATCCGCGGCAAAGGGGTCCAAAAGGCGCTCGACATCCTCTCGTTCACCAATCGTTACGTCGCCAAGGATTTCAAAAAGCTGCTCCGCTCGGCTCTGGCCAATGCCGAGCAGAAGGGCGGGATGGATCCGGACAACCTCATCGTCAAGACGGTGATGGTCGACCAGGGCCCGACCTTGAAGCGCTGGCAGGCCCGGGCTCGCGGCTCGGCTTACAAGATCGAGAAGAAGACCAGCCACGTCACTTTAATTCTGGAAGAAAAGTAAGAGGAAGTTTTTATGGGCCAGAAGGTACATCCCATCGGATTTCGAGTCGGTATCACCAAGCCTTGGCTTTCGAAGTGGTACGCCAAGCGTAACTACGCCGAGTTCCTTCACGAGGACGTGAAGTTCCGCCGCGAAGTGAAGAAGAAGCTCTACTCGACCGGCGTTTCCAAGGTCGAGATCGAACGGGCCGCCCGCAAGGTCAAGGTCATCATCCACACCGCTCGTCCCGGCCTGGTTATCGGCAAGAAAGGCGCCGGCATCGACGCTCTCCGCGCCGATTTGGCCAAGCAGAGCAATTGCGAGGTTTTCCTCGACATCCAAGAGGTCCGCAAGGCTGAGATCGACGCCCAGCTGGTCGCTGAGAACATCGCGATGCAGCTTGAGCGCCGGGTCGCCTTCCGTCGGGCAATGAAGAAGGCCGTTCAGTCGGCCCAGAAGTTCGGCGCCAAGGGCGTCAAGGTCATGGTCGCCGGCCGCTTGGGCGGCGCCGAAATCGCCCGCACCGAGTGGTACCGCGAGGGCCGGGTTCCTCTCCAGACTCTCCGCGCCGATATCGACTACGCGACCGCCGAGGCCCACACCACCTATGGTGTGATCGGCGTCAAGGTTTGGATCTTCAAGGGTGAGATCCTGGGCCCGGTTGAAACCAAGGCTTTGCCCTTCCAAGCGAGCACGACGCCGGCCCCGGCCGCGCCGGCCGCTGAATAGATTAAGGACTGTAAGAAAGTATAGAAAGACGCGTTTATGTTGATCCCAAAGAAGGTCAAATATCGAAAGCAGCAGAAGGGGCGGATGCGAGGCAAGGCCTACCGCGGCTGCAACCTCAACTTCGGCGACTTCGCCATTCAGGCCACCGACTGCGGCCGTCTGACCTCGCGCCAAATCGAGGCCGGCCGTATCGCGATCAACCGTTGCATCAAGCGCGGCGGTAAGGTCTGGATCCGGGTTTTTCCGGATAAGCCGATCACCAAGAAGCCCCTCGAAACTCGTATGGGTAAAGGTAAGGGAAACCCCGAAGAGTGGGTGGCCGTGATCAAGCCGGGCCGGATCATCTACGAGATGGAAGGCGTTACCGCCGACATCGCGATGGAAGCTCTGACCTTGGCCAAGCACAAGCTGCCGATTAAGACCAAGATTTTGACCCGGGAGGGATACCGTGACGCCAAGTGAGATCCGCGAGAAGAATTTGAAGGAACTGACGGCCCTCGAGAAGGACCTCCGCGAGGAGCTCTTCAAGCTGAGGATGCAGAATGCCACCGGCGCCCTGGAGAAGCCCCATCGCCTTAAAGAAGTGCGACGGGATATCGCCCGGGTCCTCACCGTGGCCAAGCAGAAGAAGGCCGCCGATAAAGGAGCGAAGGCTTAAGTATGGTTGAGAACACTCATAAAAGAAAAACCAAGGTCGGCACCGTCGTCAGCAACAAGATGCAAAAGACGGTCGTCGTGTCGGTCGACCGACTGGTCATGCACCCCGCTTATAAGAAATATTACAAGCGCCGTTCCAAGTTCAAAGCCCATGACGAGAAGGGTGCCTGCAAGGTCGGTGACATCGTCGAGCTCATTGAGACTCGGCCGCTGTCCAAGACCAAGCGCTGGGCGGTCCATTCGATCCTGAAGAAGGAAGGCGCGAGGGAATAAGCCATGATTCAACAGCAAACCGTTCTCGATTCCGCGGATAATTCCGGCGCCAAGAAGCTGATGTGCATCAAGGTGCTCGGCGGAACCCGCCGCAAGTACGCCAGCATCGGCGACATCATCGTCGTGTCGGTGAAGGAAGCGATGCCCGATTCCAAGGTGAAGAAGGGCGACGTCAAGAAGGGCGTGATCGTCCGGACCCGCCGCGAGATCCAGCGTAACGACGGCTCCTACATCCGCTTCGACCAAAATTCGATCGTCCTGATCAACGACGCCGGCGAGCCGATCGGGACCCGCATCTTCGGGCCGGTCGCCCGCGAGCTGCGCGCCAAGAAGTTCATGAAGATCATCTCGCTCGCTCCGGAGGTCATTTAATATGTCAGCGATCCGCAAGAACGACCAAGTGATCGTGATCACCGGCAGCGACAAGGGCAAGGTCGGCCGGGTGCTCCGGGTTTTCCCCAAGGAAAGCCGGGTGCTGGTTGAGAAGGTCAACGTGGTGAAGCGCCATTCCAAGCCCTCGGCCAAGAACCGCCAGGGTGGGATCATCGAGAAAGAGGCGAAGATCCATATTTCCAACGTGATGTTGGTCGATCCCAAGAAGTCCGAGCCGACCCGGGTTGGGGTCAAGGTCAAGGACGGCAAGAAGCTCCGGGTCAGCAAGAAGAGCAAGGAAGTCATCGCATTTCCCGCTAAGTAATTAAGGTAGGTAAACCGTGGCTAAATCCACTTACTCTGAAAAATATAAGAACGAAGTCATTCCGGCGCTGATGAAGGAATTCAATTTCGCCAACGTCATGCAGGTGCCGAAACTCCAAAAGATCGTCATTAATATGTCGCTCTCCGAGGCCCTGCAAAACTCCAAGGTGTTGGACACCGCCGCCGAGGAATTGAAGACCATCACCGGCCAGAAACCGGTTATCACCAAGGCTAAGAAGTCGATCGCGGCCTTCAAGCTCCGCGAAGGCCAGAAGCTCGGCGTCATGGTGACGCTGCGCAAGGAGCGGATGTTCGAGTTCCTGAACCGGCTCTGCAACATCGCCTTGCCCCGGGTCCGCGACTTCAAGGGAATCAGCGGTCGGGCCTTCGACGGCCGCGGCAACTACACCCTCGGCATCACCGAGCAGATTATTTTTCCGGAAATCAACTATGACCGGATCGACAAGATTCGCGGAATGAACATCACCATCGTGACCACGGCTCAGAACGACGAAGAGGGCAAGGCGCTCTTGAAGCACCTCGGCATGCCCTTCAGGAATTAAAGGAAGATTTATGGCTAAAACCTCTCTCATGGTCAAAGCGGCCCGGAAGCCCAAGTTCAAGGTTCGGGGTTACAATCGATGCGGTCTGTGCGGCCGGCCCCGCGCTTTTTACCGCAAGTTTAAGATGTGCCGCCTTTGCTTTCGCAAACTGGCCCGCCAAGGCGAGATCCCCGGCGTGACCAAGGCAAGCTGGTAATTTGGAGAACGTAAGATGACTGATCCCATTGCAGATATGCTCACCCGAATCCGAAACGCCGTGACGGCGCGTCACGAAGTCGTGGAAATTCCCGCTTCGAAGATGAAGATCGCCGTCGCCGAGCTGCTTAAGGAAGAGGGCTTCATCAGAGATTTTCACGTGGTCGACTACAAGAACCAGGGCAAGATCCTGGTCACCTTGAAGTACCGCGGCAAGAACCAGTCTTGCATCATCGGCCTCCGCCGCTTGAGCAAGCCCGGCTGCCGGCGCTACGTCGGCTATCAAGAAATTCAACCGGTCTTGAACGGCCTGGGCGTCGCGATTCTCTCGACTCCCAAGGGCGTGTTGACCGACAAGAAAGCCCGCGAATTGAAAGTGGGCGGCGAACTCCTTTTAAGCATCTGGTAGGAAACTATGTCGCGTACAGGTAAAAAAGAAATTCCGATCCCGGATAAAGTGAAGATCAAGCTGACCGGCCAAAAGGTCGACGTCGAAGGTCCTCTCGGCAAGCTGAGCCGCGAGGTCCATCCCGCGATCAAGGTGGTGCAGAAGGACAAGGTCCTCGAGCTCCAGCGCGGCGACGACGAGCCCCAGACCCGGGCCCTCCACGGCCTCAGCCGGGCACTGGTCGCCAACATGGTCCACGGCGTGAGCGAAGGCTTCACCCGCGAGCTCGACATCACCGGTGTCGGTTACCGGGCCGAGGTGAAGGGCAACGACCTCAATATGACCTTGGGATTTTCCCATCCGGTTCTCTTCCCGATTCCGACCGGCATCAAGATTTCGGTCGATAAGCAGACCCACTTGGTGATCAAGGGCCAGGACCGCGAGCTGGTCGGCCAAGTGGCTTCCGACATCCGCGATTTGCGGCCGCCCGAGCCCTACAAGGGCAAGGGGATCCGTTATTCCGACGAAGTGATCCGCCGCAAGGCCGGTAAGACCGCTGCGGGAGGTAAGTAATTATGAGCAAGAAAATCGAAGGCCGCCTGCGCCGCAAGCAGCGCATTCGCAAAAAGATCACCGGCACGACCGAGCGTCCCCGTCTCACGATCTACAAAAGCCTGAAGCACATTTACTGCCAGGTCATCGACGACGTGATCGGCAAGACCATCGTCTCGGCCTCCACCAACGAGAAGGGCCAGGCCGAGGGTCGAAGCAACAAGGCCGGCGCGGTCGACCTGGGCAAGCGCATCGCCGAGAAGGCCAAGGGCGCCAACGTCGGCGTCGTGGTCTTCGACCGCAACGGGTACATCTATCATGGCTGCGTCAAGGCTTTCGCCGATGCCGCCCGCGAAGCCGGACTGCAATTTTAAAGAACGGAACAGGAAATATTTATGGCAAGAAGACTTGATTCCAATGAAAGCGAATTGACCGAACGCCTGGTCAGCATCAACCGCGTCGCCAAGGTCGTGAAAGGCGGACGACGTTTCAGCTTCAGCGCCTTGGTCGTTGTCGGCGATGGCAAGGGCAAGGTCGGCTCGGGTTTGGGCAAGGCCAACGAAGTTCCCGAAGCCATCCGCAAGGCCACCGAGCAGGCCAAGAAGAGCATGGTTTCGGTTGCGGTGATCAAAGGATCGATCCCCCACGAGATCCTCGGCAACTACGGCGCCGCCAACGTGCTGCTCAAGCCGGCGGCCGAAGGTACCGGCGTCATCGCCGGCGGCGCGGTCCGGGCGGTCGTCGAATCGGCTGGCATCCACAACATCTTGACCAAGACCATCGGCACCAACAACCCCCACAACGTCGTCAAGGCGACGATCAACGGTTTGACTCGCTTGCGCTCGATTGAGCAAGTGATGGCCGCGCGGAGGGCTTCCTAATGGCCGGTTTTCTCAAAGTTGAATTGATTCACGGCGGCATCGCCCGCGACCAACGGCAAAAAGACACGCTGCGCGGCCTCGGCCTGCGCCGCCGCCACCAGCAACGGATCCTTGAAGACACGCCGGCGGTTCGCGGCATGATCCGCAAGGTTTTCGACCTGGTGAAGTTCGAGACCGTCGCTTCCAACGCCAAGCCGAAGCGCGAGGCGCCGGTCACCTACAAGCTCGGCCCCAAGCCCAGCGAGGCCAAGCCGCTTTCCAAGACCCAGCAGCGTAAGGCCGCGAAAGCCGCCGGCGCGGCCGAGTCCAAGGCAAAGCCGAAGAAAGCCGCCAAGGCCGCGGCCAAGCCCGAGGCCAAGGAAAGCAAGAAGCCGGCCGCCAAAAAGCCGGTCAAGAAATCGAAGGAATAGGTTATGGGAAAATTCTTAAGCGAGATGAAGGCGCCGCGCGGCGCCACCAAAAACAAGAAGCGCTTGGGCCGGGGCGATGCCAGCGGCCACGGCGGAACCTCGACCAAGGGACACAAGGGCCAAAGGGCCCGGGCCGGCGGCTACCACAAGGGCCCGACTTTCGAGGGCGGTCAGATGCCCCTGGTCCGTCGGCTTCCAAAGCGTGGTTTCACCAACATCTTCCGCAAGGAATATGCCGTGCTCAACTTAGGCGATCTCGAGGGCATCCCGGCCGGGACCGTCGTCGACGCCGCCTATCTCAAGAGCAGCCGCAAGATCCGCAGCCTCCGCGACGGGATCAAGATCCTGGGCGACGGCGAGATCAAGGTGGCTTTGACCGTGGTAGCCGACAAGTTCTCGGCCACGGCCAAGGAAAAAATCGAAAAGTCCGGCGGCACCGCCAAGCTCGCTCAAGCAGCCTCCTAACGAAGACGGCGCCTCCCCCCCGTTTTCTTTAATTTAGGGTCATCATGTCGAGTCTCGGAAACATCACCAAGCTCCCCGAACTGCGCAAGCGCATCCTCTTCACCATCCTGATGCTCGGAGTCTACCGGCTCGGTGTCTACGTCCCGACTCCGGGGGTGAATCCCGAAGCGATTCAGCGCTTGGTCAGCCAAGGGACCGTCTTCGGCATCTTCAATCTCTTCTCCGGCGGCGCGCTCGAGAATTTCTCGGTCTTCGCCCTGGGCATCATGCCCTACATCAGCGCCTCGATCATCTTCCAGCTGCTGACCGTCGTCATCCCGGCACTGGAAAAGCTGCAGAAAGAAGGCGAGTCCGGCCGCAAGAAGATCACTCAATGGACCCGCTACGGCACCATCGTCTTGGCCGTTGTCCAGGGCTTGGGTATTAGTTACGGATTAGAGAAGCAGGGAGTGCTCCTGCCCCAGGTCGGCGGACTTTCCTTCTACGTCCTGACCGTCGTCACTTTGGCCAGCGGCACCGCCTTCATCATGTGGTTGGGTGAGCAGATCACCGAGCGTGGCATTGGCAACGGCATCTCGCTGATCATCTTTTCCGGCATCGTCGCCCGCATTCCCGGCGCGATGCGCGACGCTTGGCATACCAAGGAGCAATTCGGCAGCCTCTTCGGCTTCCTCTTGCTGCTGGTCTTCATCGTCCTGGTGATCGGAGTCATCATCTACTGTGAGCGCGGCCAGCGCCGCATTCCGATCAACTACGCCAAGCGGGTGGTGGGCCGTAAGATGTATAGCGGTCAGACCAGCCATTTGCCCTTGAAGATCAACACCTCCGGCGTCATTCCGCCGATCTTCGCCTCGTCCTTGATCTTGTTCCCGGCCACCATCGCCCAATTCGTGCAAAATCCCAAGATCCAGGCTTTGGCCAACAGCCTGGCCTCGGGCTGGCTCCATACGGCGCTCTACATCAGCTTGATCATCTTTTTCTGCTATTTCTACACCGCGGTGACCTTCAACCCGGTCGACGTGGCCGACAATCTCAAGAAGTACGGCGGCTACATCCCGGGCATCCGGCCGGGCAAGAAGACCGCCGATTACATCGACCACGTGCTCAGCCGCATCACGTTCGGTGGCGCCCTCTACATGTCCGCCGTCTGCGTGCTGCCCTCCATCCTGATCACCAAGTACAACGTGCCGTTCCAGTTCGGCGGCACGGCGCTCCTGATCGTGGTGGGCGGCAAGGTCTTCGGCGGCACCAGCCAGCACCTGCCGCTCAAGGTGAACAGCTCGGGCGTGATCCCGCCCATCTTCGCCAGCTCCATCCTGCTCTTCCCGGCGTCCTTGTCGGGCTGGTTGCCGTGGATCAGC
>JBIOXX010000528.1:0-3742 GCA_044869875.1 bacterium
GAGACGGGATTTGAGCCGAGTGGAGTTGCCTGCGGCCATTATGACAATGTTCAGGCCTTTCATGGACTTGTCTTGCTTAGCCTTAATTCTCTGAAAAGATCAATCCCGGAGTGGGGATTCTTAGAGCTGGTAATGAGGGTCGGTGTCCTCGTCCTCTTGCCATTTCTTTTCGGTCGGCGCCTGGACCTCGCCCAAGAGATCGTTGATCTCCTCCTGAGTTAAAAGCGGCGCGGTCGACCGAACCGGCACCGGAGCCGGAGGCTTGGGGATTTCGGCCAAACTGAGGAGGCTGGGCGAAGAAGGCAGGACCGGCGCGGCCGGAACGTTTTGCTCGATTTTCCAGGCTTGGAAGCGCCAGGATTCGCCCTCGCTGCGGGCGCGGAAAACCTGAATCCGGACGCCTTGAAGATAGGTCAAAAGGTACTGAAGGTCGGCGTCGACCTCGAGAGCGAAAATCCATACTTTCATTTGGAGCTGCTGGCTTTTCAGGGCTTGGGGGAAAAGGTGGGTCCAGATCGCACAATTTTTCTGGATCCAATGATAGTCGGGCAGCAATCGGGAGAGGCTTTCGGAATTGCAGCGGCGCTGCAACCAAACGAAGGTCAACTCGCCGGCCGGATTGCAAAGCAGGTAATCGATCCGCGATTCCCCTTCCCTGATCGGAAAGCCCTGGTCGAGGATTTCGGACCCTCGATCCAGTTTGGCGAAATATCCGGGCAGGATCTTGGCCAGAGCCTCGAAATCGTCCTTCCGCCCCCGCACCACCCGAAAGGTCTTTTGGAAAGCCTTTCCCGGCTTCTCCAACATCTTGGAGACCGGACCGCGCTGCCAAAATCTCTTGGAACCCATCGCGAACCTAACCTTGCTGAACGAGCCGGGCGAAATAAGAAGGGCTCTCGGCATCGCGATCCTGTTTCTTCTCCCAGGCCCGGAAGCGGGCGTGGAGCTTCTGCTCGATGCCTTTCAAGCAGGCGGTGACGAAGGCCCGGGGATGAGAGAGGACGACCGGCTCTTGAATGGCGATCGAGTGCAGCAAATAGCGATCGAAGGGCACGTAGCCGAGCAAATTGAGGCGGACGTTCTGGAGATGCTTGGCCACCACGCCGCGCAGTTTCTTGAGCGCAGTCAGGGCTTCGGCCTCGTCCTTGACCCGGTTGAGCACCAGGTTGAACTCGACCCTTTCGGGAAGCTCCTGGGCGATGCACTTGATGAGGCCATAAGCGTCGATCAAAGCGGTGACCTCGGGATTGGTCACTAAGACGGTTTCATGGGCCGGCTTGAGCCAGCGTAGATTGGCCGGGGAGATTCCGGCAGCCATGTCCACCAAGACCAAGTCGAATTGCGGCTCCAAGCTGCCCAACTCCCGCGAGAGGATGGCGATCTCATAGGGCTCGAGGTTGGAGAGCTGGCTCGAACCCATTCCACCCGGCAAGAGTTTAACGCCGCCCGGCCCGGTCAGCAGCACCTCCTGCAGCGGCTTTCGCCCGGCCAAAACGTCGCCGATGTCGCCCTGGGGCTCGAGGCCGAGCAAAAGATGGTCGTTGGCCAAGCCGAAATCGGCGTCGAGGATGAGAACTCGCAAGCCGCGGCGGCTGAAGGTGATTCCGAGATTGGTGGTGAAGGTGGTTTTGCCGGTGCCGCCCTTGCCGCTGGCAATGGCGATCACCTTGCATTGAGCCGGTGGAATGCTCAGCTCGGGCCGCGCGGATTCTTCTCCGAATTCGAAGGGAACGGCGACCGGCTCGCTTTCGAAGCTAAAGGCCGGCTCTCCCGAGCTTGCACTTGTTTCTCGAACAAGATCGAAAGATCTTGAGCTCAAGCGGTACCTCGGCGTGGTTCAAAAAAATTGTGGAATTTAGGTCCGGGCGCGGTTGTGACACGGTCCGTCAAAAATGGCAAGGGGCTTGTACACACGGGCCCTCGATTGACAAAGCTCCGACCCCATCTTAAGGACCCGCCCATGCCTTCTTTTCGCCGCAAGACTCGCGCGCCGCTTCCACTTTTGATCCTCTTCGCTCTATTCGGCTGCGCCGCGCCCAAGAGCATGCCCGGAGATTTGGCGAGCCTCCGAACACCGGAGGAGCTGGGGCAAGCCTCGCAGCGGGCCTATAGCCAAGCTCGCTCGGCCTCGAGCAAGGACGAAAAACTGAAGTTTTCCCGTGAGGGCATCGTCTACGCCCAGAAATGCCTCAAGGCCGCTCCCCAAGAGCCGGCCTGCCTCTACTTCGAGACCCTCAATACCGGCATCTACATCCGCCATCACATTCCCAACTACCAGCGTGGCCTCAAGACCATGGTTCAGAATTGCGAAGCCCTGATTAAGGTTAGACCGGATTTCGAACAGGCCGGCTGCTACCGGGTCTTGGGAAACATCTATTCCCAGGCGCCTTCCTTCTCGCTTAACCCCAAGAACATCACCCAAGATCTGGACAAATCGCTGAGCTATTTCCGGGAAGCGGTGAAGCTGGCGCCGGATTACCCGCTGAACCGGCTCTTCCTGGCCAAGGTATTGGAGCAGACCGGGGAAAATGAGGCCGGCAAGGCCGAGCTTCAGGCTTTCGACCGGCTGCCGCCCGGCGATCTGGACCGGGACTATCCCGATTGGAAGAAAGAGCGCGATGCGCTGGCACAGAGCTTGCTGAAATAAGTTTTTTTAACTATGGAATTACGAACAATCCCGGAGGAACTATGGCCAGCGTCAATAAAGTCATTCTGATCGGCAACCTCGGCAGCGATCCCGAGGTGAAGTACACGCCGAACGGTACCGCGGTCGCCAACTTCAACATCGCCACCAACGAATCCTGGGTCACCAAGGACGGCAAAAAGGAAGAGCGAACCGAGTGGCACAAGATCGTGGTGTGGAGCAAGTTGGCCGAGCTCTGCGGCGAGTACCTCGCCAAGGGCCGTCCGGTCTATCTCGAAGGCCGCCTCCAGACCCGGGATTGGAACGATAAGGACGGCAACAAGCGCTACACCACCGAGATCGTCGCCCAGACCATCCAATTCTTGGGCGGACCCGGCGAACGCGGAGAGCGCAGCGAAGGTCGTCCAGCCCGAAGCGCCCGCGCAGGCGGCTCTCCCGGCATCGAGGAAGCGGCCCCGATCGAAGCCGACGACGACATTCCCTTTTAAAGCAACCCTTTCGGATTTGGGCCGAAAATACTCGAGATTACCGACACGATTCAGGCTCGGGCGTGTCTTGACCTTAACCATAGGTGGGCACAGCCATGGCCGAGCCGGTTTATACCCGATTTAAAATCGTGGGCGGAAACTCCGCCGACTGCACGCAAACCGCGTCCGATCCCCAAAAAGATCCCTGCAAAATCGACGTCTTCGAGACGAGCCTCGACGAGGCCTTCGTTCTCGAGCGCAGCGGCGATAAGTACTCGGTGGCCGCCACCGACGCCAAAAGGGTCGCCAAAGCCTTCCCTTCCTACTCGCCGCCGGCCCGAGAGCTTAAGGAATACCTCACCGTCCGGAGCGAGTTTTTTAAGCTCTTGGGCGACCGAGCCAATCCGGCTCCGATTCAAAAGCAGATTAAGCTCAGCGGCGGCCAATCACCGGAAGAAGCCATCGAAGGCTGGACCAACTATGTCGCCAGTTTCATCTCTCACGGCAGCCTCGCTCCGAATTCCGACGCCACCAAAAAATTCCAAGAAGACGTTATCGGAATCATGACTTACATGTCGGTCGATCCGACGCTGAACACCCTGGTCGGCAAGATTCTCACCGCCGTTAAAAA
>JBIOXX010000529.1:0-9543 GCA_044869875.1 bacterium
CCGGCAATGCCGTTCGATCGGCTCCCACAGAATTGGATCGGGAGTATTGTTGTCCACGACCAGAACTTCGAAGTTGGGATAGTTGAGTCGGGCCAGGCAATCGAGCGTCGCAATCAGAATCTCGGGAGGCTCCCGGCTGCAAGCAAGGTGAATCGACACCAAGGGATGGAAAGGCTCGTCGATGGCCGGTGGAGGTGGGCTCTCGAGAGACGACTCGAGGCTTCCTTTTCCGACCACGCCGACAATGTCGGCGATCCGAATCAGGATCGCAACCGTGAGCAGGGTTTGGATCGCGACAATCAGGACCCAGAAAAGGATGGCATACCAAGTGAAGCCGGAGAAGCCGGCCAGCCCCTTGGCTGTTCCGAAAGCAAAGGATAGGACCGCTTGGTAGACGAGGGCCGCCAATAATTGGGCGGCAAAGGTGAGCCGCGGCCGTCGCGAAAAAAAATGGACCAGGACGGCCAAGGCCAGCAGGCTGGAAGCAATTCCCCAGATTTTTTCGCCGGGAAACAGCCAAAACCACCCGGCGATATTACCCAAACCGACCGATAAAATAACCAGACCCGCGCCGAAACCCATGCCGACTCCATGCCCCAGATGGGAAAACTTCCCAAGCCCTTTTTGGTTCGGGGCTTTGACCTTCCCTTGCCTTTTGGATATACCGAGAAACGAGTGAAGGATTCCCCAATAATTTCGAAGTGGCAAGACTGGAAGGATTACGCTGCCTATTACCGCGGCCTCCGCGGCAAGCTGACCTTGGCCTTGATTCTCGCCATCACCCAGGCCGCCCTTTTGGCCCCGGTGGCGCTCTTGACCAAAAAGGCCTTCGATCAGTTAATGCCTCAAGGCCAATTTGCCTCGCTGCTTCAAATCTCGGCCGTCATGCTCGTGCTCTACCTCACCAGCCACAGCCTATCTCTTTATAATCGTTTTCTTTGCCTGCAAATCACCAAACGGGCGGTGCAGGGGCTGCGCAACGACTTGATCGATAAAATCTACGCGCTTTCACGGCACTTCTTCACCAAAGGCGACCACTCCCGAATCCACTCGGCGATCGTTTATGACACCGAGCGGGTTGACGTGCTGACCAACGCCATTATCTCGCTATTCCTACCGGCCGCCGCCATTGCGATCGGGCTTTGCGCCGTCCTGGCCAGCCTCGATCCCCTGCTCTTCCTGGTGGCGCTGGCCTCGGTGCCACCGCTCTTTTGGCTGGCCAACCGCCTAAGCCGAAAGGTTCAAGCTCGGGTCCGCATCTTCCACCGCGACTTCGAGGACTTCAGCAGCGGCATTCAATTCGCCATCAAGCGCGCCGACTTGACCCGGGCCCAGGCCGCCGAAGAATCCGAAATTCAACGCCAAAAGGGCATCGTCGATAAACTCCGCCGCACTAGTGGCACCATGGCTTGGATGATGAGCGCCTTCAGCTCGATTCAAAACTCCTTGGTTGCGATGATCGGGATCTTGATTTTGGTCGCCGGGGCTTGGCAAGTCATCCACGGCCGAGCGACTACCGGCGACCTGCTCTCTTTCTACGTGGCCTTGGCCCTCCTTCGGGAACAAGTGCGGATCCTTGCCGACTCGGTGCCCTCGATGATCTCGGGCAGCGAATCGCTGCAAAAGCTCTTCGCCATGCTTCGACTCGAAGACGCCAGCCCCTACCGCGGCGAAAAGCCGATCGCATTCCACGGCGGGCTGCGGGCCTCGGACGTCCATTTCAGCTATGACGAGAAGCAGGTGCTGCGCGGCGTCGACTTGGAGATCGAGTCCGGCAAGGTCTACGTCTTGGCCGGATCGAGCGGCGCCGGCAAAAGCACCCTGCTTAAGCTTCTGCTGGGCTTCTACCGGCCCTTCCAAGGAGGTCTCTGGGCCGAAGGCGTGCCTTTCGATGAGATTGACTTCAAGCAGCTCCGCCGCCAAATCGGCATCATCCTTCAGGATCCTTTTTTATTTAAGGGCAGCATCGCCGAGAACCTTCGTTACGGCTCGCCTGAAGCCTCCGACGAAGATTTGCGCCGGGCCGCGGCGCTTTCGACCGCCGACGAGTTTATTAAAGATTTACCCATCGGCTACGAAACTCAAGTCGGCGAAGACGGAATTCAATTGTCGGGCGGCCAATGCCAGCGCATCGCCGTCGCCCGAGCCCTGCTCAAGAATCCTTCGATGCTCATCCTCGATGAGCCGACCACTCATCTCGACCCCAGCCTGGTCCAAAGATTGCTCGCCAACCTGAGATCCTTGGCCAGTCAGGCCAGCATCTTAGTGGTCAGCCATGACGCCCGGCTTTTTTCGATCGCCGACAAAGTGCTCTACCTCCAGGACGGCCAAATACGCGAAGGCGTCAGCGCCGGCGAGAACGTCACTCCATTGCCGGGATTTCGCCTGGCTTAAGACAGATAGTAATAGCGGCTAAGCAAAACGACCCCGGTCATCAGCAGGACGATCGCCATCGAAACCGGCGCCCACCATTGAAGCCCGGCGTTCGAGACTTTTTTCCGGTCGTTGTAGAGAAGCAAAAACAGAAGCGGCACGATCGGGATGAAATAGCGGCCCTGAATCCCCTCGATCTGACCGGAGCCGGCCGGCGTCCAGGTCAGCCAAAAGACGAAGAAGAGTGGCAAGAAGATCCCCAGAAAAACCGTCAGCGACAGAAATTTTCGCCAAAGCCCGAAATGAATTTCAGGCCTGAAATCCAAGCGAGCCAGCACCAAGAGCCCAAGAAGGTAGAATAACCTGAGACCGTAGGGTAAGCCGGTGTCGAGCCAGCCCAGCCTGCCGATATAAGTTTCGAGGTAAAATGGGTGATAGACCTTGAAGGTTTTCCCGACCAGCAGAAGAAAATCCCAGGCTTGATGGAATATCGTCACGCCGCCTCCAGCCGAAGCCGCGCCGGCCGTGCCCTTCGCCACATGTGCGGAAAGTCCTCGTGGCATGTTCAAATACAAGTCGACGCCCAAGCTCACCGCGAACACGATCAAGAAGGCGGAAATATATCGCCAACGGGAACCGAGCCTCGCTACCGGGATCCAGAAATACAGCAAGACCAAGGGAAAATAGATGGTCTTAGCCAAAGAGGCCAAGGCGCCGATGAGAGCCAGCTCCAGGATTTGCCAATTCGAAATCCGCGAGTCCCTGGCGAAAGCATGTTTTAGCAGAGTTGCGATCAGGAGAAACGTCGTCCCATTGGTGAAGGCATCGTAGGAGAGCGACGATGCCTGATACAAGCTCATCGGACTAAGGGCCAGAAAGAAGAAAACCCATTTGAAGGTCGGCAAGCGCCGGATCGCCAAAAAAATCATCGCCGTCCAAGCAAGCAAATTGAAGATGCGGCCGATATAAAGCAGCGCCAAGGGCGGAAGTCCCAGCCGGCGGCCCAGAAATATCCCGGCGGCCTGGGGAATATGGGGAATGGGGCTGGTCGACACCGATCCGGAGCGACCTCTTTGATTTTCATCGATCGGGATTTTAAAAGCGCCCCATACCTCGCGAAAAGAAGTCTTATTGTGAGGATTGAAGGAAAGCCGCCAAAACTGGCGAATGACCTTATCGACGCTCACCGGAATCGGCGCTTGAGTCGATTCGCCTTGGGACGATTGAAAAGAGCGATAGGCATGAGCTCCCTCGTCGGCGGCCTGAAATGGCGGATTGGCAAAGACGAAGAAGAGCCCAAAGCCCAAGGCGAAACCCAAGAATATCCGCTCAACGCTCCAGGCCCCTGAACCGGCATTGAGCGTTTTTCTTTCTTCGGACTTCGCCGACAGAAAGCGCCAAGCTTGGTTCAAGAGCAGCAGAGCTTGGCAGCTGAGAACCGTTAGCAGCGGCCAAGCTCCGGGCCGGGCCATATCGTAATCGCGCAATCCTCCGGCGGTCGCCCGTTCGAGGCAGAAAAGCAAAAGCATCGAAAAAAGAAACAGCCAAAAGTCGACCGGCCTCGGACCGCAGCCTTTCAATTTCGAAACCGCCACCAGAATGGCGCCGAGGACCGCGGCAATGCCCAGCACCAGCTGAACAAGTCCGTACCAAGATTGAATCTCGGCCCGAATCGGCTCGCGTTGCCGGCTTTCGCGAACTTTGATTTCGATCGAATCGAGATAGTAGCGAAAATCCTGGCCGACATTGCCCCGGTTCTCGAGCCCAATTGTCACTTCGCCGCCGTCCTCGCTGAAAAAGACAAGTCGCAGCGACTCTTGGGGAATCATGTGCCGGGAAGCTTCTAAATGAAAGCCGGTCTTCAAGCCCGGGCTTTCCCAATGGACCTCGGTGTCGCCCAAATACTTTTGGACGTCGGGGCGGTCGAGGAACTCGCCGGTTTCGCCGAACCGTTCATCCTTATCGTCCCGAAGCTCGATTTTACGGATGGGGGACTTTCGATTGGCGGCCCAACCTTGAATGACGAGATAGCGGTCGAAATGAGTTTCGGCCATATCCCGGACTAAATCCGCCACCGCCGGAGCTCCTTGGGTCTTCCAAGCTAGAGCCTGACCGGGCCTCATTTCCCGTTGCAGCAGGAACCGCCCATAGTGGGCTCGGTTGATGGAACGTATCGATAGGTCGAGCAGCACGGTCGGAATCGACAGCGTGAGAATCAAGGGCAAAATCCAGCCGAGCCTCCGCCGCCAGGAATGATCCGGCGCTTGGAGCGAAAATTCCCAAACGATCATCCAAGTCGCCAAGGCCAACGCCAGCCAAGGGCTGGCAAAACTGATCCAGTAAAGCGCCAAAAAAATTCCGGCCGAGACCCACAGCGCCAGCTTAGCCCGGCGATTCTCCTGGTAGGTCGAAAGAAAATAACAGCCGGCGGCAAGCAGGATCAGCGGCCACTTCAAAGAAATAACCGAAGCCTTGGCGATCAGGCCCTGGGCGATGGGGTCGAGGAGGATTAGGGTGAATAGCAGGGCCGAGAGAATCCGCGAAACACCGGTTCGCCTCAGCGCCGCCACCAAAGCGGCTCCGCCCGCCGCCAAAAGCAGCCCCGAGCCGAGAACCAAGGGAAGGCCCAGCAGATGATTAAAAACGATCCAGAAACTGTAACCGGGGGGCAAAAGGAGGGCGAGGCTCTTCAAGGAACCCAGCCAATTTCCATGAACCAGCTCGTGAGCCGAATAGAGATGGGCCCAAGCCACCGGCGACCGGCCATCGACTTCCAAAGGCTGGGCGGCCAGCAACCAAAGCTCGAAAGCGGCCAAGCCGAGGCAATAAAGCCAGAGGAGCAGATCGCTGCGGCGAATTTTATCGTAAATTTTCATGTGGGAGAAGCAAGGCCCGGCCTTCTCGGACGTCAAAGAGCTTGGCCTTAATGCCGAAAAATTTGGCGCCGACGAATTGGGCGGTATCGCGCAGGACCCCCAAGCCGTACTTCACGCTTTTCGAGAAGCTGATCGAGGACATTTCATCATGGTAGAGCGTGGGGCAACTCACCTCGCCGATCTTGAAGCCGAAATAAAGCACTTGAGTCAGCATCTGGTTGTCGAAGGAATAATCGTCGGAGTTATCTTGAAGCGGCAGAGCTTCCAGGACCTTGCGCGAATAGGCCCGATATCCGGAATGGAACTCGCTCAACTTTTGGCCAAGAAATAGATTTTGGAAAGCAGTGAGGCAGCGGTTGCTGAAATATTTGTAGAACGGCATGCCGCCCTGCAGGGCGCCGCGACCCAGAATCCGCGAGCCGAGGACGACGTCATAAAGACCGCTGGCCACCATGCCGGCCATCGCCGGAATCAGCTTCGGGGTGTATTGGTAGTCGGGGTGGACCATGATGACGATGTCGGCGCCGCGCTTCAGCGCTTCCCGGTAACAGGTCTTTTGATTGGCGCCATAGCCGAGGTTTTTCTCATGGACGAGGCAAGGCAGGCCCAGCCGCCGGGCGACTCCGACCGTATCGTCGGGGCTCGCGTCGTCGACGACAATCACCTCATCGACCAAGTCGCGCGGCACTTCGGCATAGGTCCGCTCCAGGGTCGCCTCGGCTCGGTAGGCCGGCATCACGACGATGACTTTCTTTCCAACGATCATCCGGCGCCATCCTCCGCGAATCCCTCGGCGGCCAGGAAATCGACCAAGGCCACCTTCCAATCGGGCATGGCGAGGCGATCGGCCCAATCTTTTCTTTCGGTGGCGATGGCCATGTTTTTAGGCCGGGGCGCCGGAGCCGGGAATTCCTCGGCCTTCACCGGCAGAGCCCGACAAGAAAGACCGAGCCGGTCGAAGAGGAAGGTCATCAATTCATAACGCGAACAATGGCCGACGCAAGAGAGATGGAGCATCCCGCTGGCCTCGGCAGCGATCTCGAGAGTTTTCATGGCCAGGAGCCGGGCCGGATTTGGAATGCCGATCTGGTCGGCGACGATTTTGACCTCGGAATGGGAGCGAGCCCTTGCGAGAATGGCGCGGATGAAATTGTTCACCCGTCGGGCATAGGGCCAAGAGATCCGAAGGACCAGGCTTTGACTCGCGGGCAAGATTTGCAGCACCTGTCGGTCGCCCTCCCATTTGGTGCGAGCATATTGGTTGAGCGGCTGAGGCCGGTCGGACTCGACGTAGGGCCCTTCCTTTTCACCGCCGAAAACTCCGTGAGTGCTGAAGTGGACCAATTTGACGCCCTGCTTGCGGCAAGCTTCGGCGAGCAATCGGGGCCCTTCGGCATTGGCTTTCCAAGCTTGCTCAGGTTCAAGCTCGGCCTTGTCGACTTCGCGGTAGGCGGCGCAGTTGATCAAGATGTCGGGCCGGACTTCGTCAATTCGTTTTTGGATTTGAAGCGGATTCGCAATGTCGAGCTCGGAGTGGGAAAAGGCGGAAAAACGTTGGCCCGGCAATGCCGTTCGGGCCAAGCTGCGAAATTCAGAGCCCAACATTCCTTCGGAACCGGTGATGAGAAATGAAGGCATGCCCGAACCTTTCCCCGAGGTCCATACCCAAAGAACGCTTCGACAACAAGGGATTTAGCCTCGGATTATTAAGCGAGGCCAATTCATTCAAATAAAGCTTCGACAATAAAAAAATGAAGCATTAAATCATGGCCCATGAATCGACCCCGCCGCCGATTCCGATTCTACTTGGGGCTCAGCCTCTTGATCGGCCTGGCCTTGGCATCAAGCCTCCGGTTTTTCCACGATTTCGTTATCAAGGGTCGCGCTCTCTGGGGCAAAGACGACATGTCGATCGTCGCCGAGGAGCTTCGGGACCTCGACTTGGCGCTGCCAAGCCGGGGGATCATCTCCTATTGGAACGGCCAAGGCAGCTCTTTTCCCGGCCGGGACCAGGCTCAAAACGTCTTGTCGCCCCGGCTGCTGACCACGGACCTCAAGAGAGAATGGCTGATTTTGGATCGCCGGGCCGCCGTCCTCGCGGTTCCGCCCGAGATTTGGGAGAGCTATCGAGTGGACCGAGACTTCAGCAATGGGATCTTTTTGCTGAAGAGAAGGCAAGCCCAATGACCCTCCCGCTTCTTCGCCTGGCGCTAGCCGCATTCATCGGCATCCAGCTAACCCGGTCGCTATGGCCCCGGCAAGAAATCAACCAGGATTGCTGGCTGATCCGCTTCCTTGGCGTCGGCCTGGGCATGGGGCTGCTTTCGGGACTTTGCTTCGCGTGGCTTCTTGTCCTCCCCGGTTGGAACGGCGCCTTCCTAGCCCTGGAAATCAGCCTGGCCGCGGCGCTGGCTTGGGTCCGGTTTCGGCGATCCGGGATTGCGGCCCAGCGCCCTTCTGAAAGCCGTCGAGATCTTCTTTACCGGGTCCTGGTCGCGGCCCTTGTTCTTGCATCGGTCTTGGCTTTGGCCGGCTTCGTCGGGAGTTGTTTAGCCAAGCCCTATGGCAGCCCCGATGCATGGGCTACCTATAACCAAATCGCAAAATTCTTGGCCCGCAGCGGACTCGAATGGCGGATGGCCTTTTCGGGGGCAATACGGCTTAGCGCGCATTCCGACTATCCCCTACTCCTCCCGCTGGTCAACGTCGGGGCCTGGGGCGCATCGCCCCATCAAAACGGCTACGTGCCCATCTTCGTCGCGGGGATATTCATGGCCTCGACGGTGGGCCTATTGATCAGCGCCTTAAGCCGGGCCCGCGGAATCCACCAGGGCCTGCTCGCCGGATTGGTCCTGGTCGCCACCCCTATATTCCTCTTCAACGGGTCCTGTCAGATTGCCGACGTCCCACTCGCCTATTTCATTCTCGCCACTCTGATCCTCTTCCTAGCCCATGACCGCGAGGGAAACCCTCGCTCCACTTATCTCGTCTTGGCCGGCTTGGCCTGCGCTTGCGCCGCTTGGACGAAGAACGAGGGAATTCTTTTCTTCGCTTCTTGCTTGACGATCCGATTTGGGATGCTTGTTTGGAGCAAGGGATTCCGAGCCGGGCTGGTGGAAGCCGGCTACTTCCTGCTGGGGGCGGCTCCGATCCTGCTGGCTTTGATCTATTTCAAAACCTCCATCGCTCCGGCCAACGACTTGGTCAGCACCTGGTCGATCGCCGGCGCCAGCGAAAAACTCGCCGACACCGGGCGCCTGCGCCGAGCCGGCGTCGAATATTTCAATGTTTTGGCCTTATTGAAAACCCACATTCTCAACATTCCTTTGGCTTTGACGGCCTATCTACTGCTGGTCGGATGGAACATCGAAAAAGCGGAGCGCCCCACCTTGGCCTTCGGCGCCATCCTGCTGGCCTCGATGCTCGCCGGCGAGCTCGTCGTGTACCTCCTGACTCCCCACGACATTTCTTGGCACGTCAGATATTCGGTCGCGCGCCTATGGCTGCAGCTCTACCCCGCTGGGCTGTATCTTTATTTCTTGATAGTCCGCAGCCCCGAAACGTCCAGCGCCTCGCTCGGCCTGCCAATAAAGACGGCATTCAAATAAAGCTTCGACAACGAAAATAGAGAGCATTAAACCTAGCCCCAATGACGCGCCCCGATCGCCGAAAAAACCGGCTCTACCTGGGTCTCGGCCTTTTGATCGTCTTGGCCTTGGCTTCAAGTCTTAGGCTTTTCTATGATTTTGCCATTAGCAACCGCGATCTTCGGGGCAAGGACGATGTGACTCTTTTCGCAGCCGAGTTTCAAAAGCTGCAGGGGGCTCTGCCCAGCCAGGGGATCGTTACTTATTGGGACGGCACCGGCAGCTCTTATCCTGGCCGGGACCTGGCTCAATACCTCCTGACGCCGCTCCTCCTCACTTTGGAAATGAAAGGCGAGTGGTTGATCTTGGATCGCCGGAAACCCGGGGCAACCCCGCCACCGGAGCTGTGGGAAAAATACCGAGTCGAACGCGACTTCGGGAATGGGCTCCAATTGCTGCGAAGAAGCGAGGCCCGATGATTGCGGCCCTACTTCGCTTAGCTCTGGCCGTCGCCATCGGGATTCTGCTCACCCGTTCCTTGTGGCCCAAGGATCAAGTCACCGAAGACCGCGAATTGACCGGCTTCCTCGGCGTCGGCCTCGGGCTCGGACTGCTTTCGGGACTTTACTTCGCCTGGCTGATTTTTCTTCCGGGCTGGAAAGACGGTTTTCTCGGCCTGGAAATCATTCTCAGCCTCGCCCTGGCTT